>NZ_JBEAAM010000012.1:0-128020 GCF_040066175.1 Fontimonas sp. SYSU GA230001 | reverse complement strand
CGCTACAGCGCCGGCGTCGCCGGCGGCAGGGCTCAAGCTGAATCACGCACCACGGCGCCGATACCCCTGCCTCGTGCTGCGCCCCGACAAATCGGTAGCTTTCCCAGCCCAGTAGCCGGGCCATAGACTGAACCAGGGCCACGGTCGCCCTCCTGCATCCTGCTGGTGCTTCGACAACACCAACTTAGCAGCGGCGACCGTGTGCCCGCTCTCCCGCAGATGGGAGAAGAACCAAAAAAAAGGCCAAGCGGGGAAGCTTGGCCTGGAGTAACCCGGAAGGTTGGGGGGATCCGGGTTGGGGGGAGAGATCGGTCGGTTTCGCTGCAGTCCTCTGTGAGTGCGCTGTTGAACCAGTGGGCGTACCGTACTGCCGCACCCGGCTGCCGGGTCATCCGCGGGGATGCGTGGCGGCGATGAGCGGATGAACGGCAATTCGGCCGCCGGACCGGGATGCGATCGAAGCTGTATCCGTCAATCCGCATGGACGGATATAATCGGTTTCCGTTTCACCGCCCGCCCGCCATGACTCCGCATCCCGCCACCGCGCGCCTCGAATCCCTGCTGCGCCAGCGCATCCTCGTCATCGACGGCGCGATGGGCACGATGATCCAGAACTACAGGCTCGGCGAGGCCGACTATCGCGGCAACCGCTTCGCCGACTGGCCCCGTGACCTCAAGGGCAACAACGACCTGCTGGTACTGACGCAGCCGCACATCATCCGCGAGATCCACGGCAAGTACCTGGAGGCCGGCGCCGACATCGTCGAGACCAACAGCTTCAACGCGCAGGTGATCTCGCTGGCCGACTACGGCATGGAGTCGCTGGCCTACGAGCTCAACGTCGCCGCCGCGCGCGTCGCGCGCGAGGCCGCGGATGCCTGGACCGCGAAGACGCCGCAACAGCCGCGGTTCGTCGCCGGCGCGCTCGGCCCGACCAACCGCACCGCCAGCATCTCGCCCGACGTCAACGACCCGGGCAAGCGCAACGTCAGCTACGACGAGCTGGTCGCAGCCTATCTCGAACAGGCGCGCGGGCTGGTCGATGGCGGCGCCGACCTGCTGCTGATCGAGACCATCTTCGACACGCTCAATGCCAAGGCCGCCGTGTTCGCCTGCGAAACCCTGTTCGAGGAACGTGGCCAGCGCTGGCCGGTGGTGATCTCCGGCACGATCACCGACGCCTCCGGCCGCACGCTGTCCGGCCAGGTCACCGAGGCGTTCTGGAACTCGCTGCGCCACGCGCGCCCGCTGGCGATCGGCCTGAACTGCGCGCTCGGCGGCAGGGACATGCGGCCGTACATCGCCGAGCTGGCGCGCATCGCCGACTGTTACGTCTCCTGCTATCCGAATGCCGGGCTGCCCAATGCCTTCGGCGAGTACGACGAGCGCCCCGAGGACACCGGCGCGATCCTGCGCGAGTTCGCGGCCAGCGGCCTGGTCAACATCGTCGGCGGCTGCTGCGGCACGACGCCGGCGCACATCGCCGCGATCGCGCAGGCGGTCGCCGACCAGAAGCCGCGCGTGCCGCCGCAGCTGCCGGCGGTATGCCGGCTCGCCGGCCTGGAGCCGCTCAACCTCGTGCCGGAGCTGAACTTCGTCAACGTCGGCGAGCGCACCAACGTCACCGGCTCGGCGAAGTTCAAGAACCTGATCAAGGCCGGCGACTATGCCGCGGGCCTGGCGATCGCGCGCCAGCAGGTCGAGGCCGGCGCGCAGATCATCGATGTCAACATGGACGAGGGTATGCTCGACGGCGTCGCCGCGATGCAGCGCTTCCTCAACCTGATCGCGTCGGAACCGGACATCGCGCGCGTGCCGGTGATGATCGACTCGTCGAAGTGGGAGGTGATCGAGGCCGGCCTCAAGTGCGTGCAGGGCAAGCCGGTCGTGAACTCGATCTCGATGAAGGAAGGTGAAGCCAAGTTCATCGAGCAGGCCAGGCTGTGCCGCAAGTACGGCGCCGCGGTCGTGGTCATGGCCTTCGACGAGCAGGGCCAGGCCGACACGCTGCAGCGGCGCAAGGACATCTGCGCGCGCGCCTACCACGCGCTGACCGAGACCGTGGGCTTTCCGGCCGAGGACATCATCTTCGACCCGAACATCTTCGCGGTCGCCACCGGCATCGCCGAGCACAACGCCTATGGCCTCGACTTCATCGAGGCGACGCGCTGGATCAAGCAGAACCTGCCGGGCGCGAAGGTGTCCGGCGGCGTGTCGAACGTGTCGTTCTCGTTCCGCGGCAACAACTTCGTGCGCGAGGCGATCCACTCGGTGTTCCTGTACCACGCCATCAAGGCGGGTATGGACATGGGCATCGTCAACGCCGGAGCGCTGGTGGTGTACGACGAACTCGATCCCGAGCTGCGCGAACGTATCGAGGACGTGATCCTCAATCGCCGCACCGACGCGACCGAGCGGCTGCTGGAGATCGCGGAACGCTATCGCGTCCGGGAATCCGGAACCGGGAATCGGGAATCGGAAGAACAATGGCGGCAGCTGCCGGTGCGCGAGCGCATCAAGCATGCGCTGGTGAAGGGACTGGACGCGCACGTCGAGGCCGACACCGAGGAGCTGCGCGCACAGCTCGCCGCCGAAGGCAAGCGTCCGCTGGAGGTGATCGAAGGCCCGCTGATGGACGGCATGAACGTCGTCGGCGACCTGTTCGGCGCCGGCAAGATGTTCCTGCCGCAGGTGGTGAAGTCCGCGCGTGTGATGAAGAAGGCGGTCGCCTACCTGATTCCGTTCATCGAGGCCGAGAAGGCGCCCGGTGAAGTCGCGCAGGCCAAGGGCAAGATCGTCATGGCGACGGTCAAGGGTGACGTCCACGACATCGGCAAGAACATCGTCGGCGTCGTGCTCCAGTGCAACAACTACGACGTCGTCGATCTGGGCGTGATGGTGCCGGCGCAGAAGATCCTCGACACCGCGAAGGCCGAGCAGGCGGACGTCATCGGCTTGTCCGGGCTGATCACGCCCTCGCTCGACGAGATGGTGCATCTGGCGAAGGAGATGGAACGCCAGGGTTTCGAACTGCCGCTGCTGATCGGCGGCGCGACGACCTCGCGCGCGCACACCGCGGTGAAGATCGACCCCGCGTACCACGGCCCGGTGATCTGGGTGAAGGACGCCTCGCGCTCGGTGCCGGTCGTCTCCGCGCTGCTGTCGGCGGAGCAGAAACCCCGGCTGCTCGCTGACACGAAGGCCGAGTACGACCAGATCCGCGAGCGCCATGCCGGCAAGGATCGGCAGGAGAAGTTCCTGACGCTCGCCGCGGCGCGCGCCAACAAGACGGTCATTGAGTGGAGCGCCTATCACCCGCCGCGGCCGCGCATGCTGCTGCAGCAGCTGCGCGACGTGTGCGAGGGACCCGCCTGTGACCACCGCCATCACGAGACGGCCGTGCAGCATGTGCGCGTGTTCAAGGACTATCCGCTCACCGAACTGCGCGAGTTCATCGACTGGCAGCCGTTCTTCATCGCCTGGGAGCTGAAGGGGCGTTATCCGGACCTGCTCAACAACCCGACGACCGGCGAGGCCGCACGCAAGCTGTGGGAAGACGCGCAGGCGATGCTCGATCGCCTCGTCGAGGAAAAATGGCTGACCGCCAACGGCGTCGTCGGCCTGTTTCCGGCGGCGCAGGTCGATGACGACGACATCGAGGTCTATGCCGACGAGTCGCGCACGACCGTGCGGGCGCGCCTGCACAACCTGCGCCAGCAGGGCGAGCATCGCGCCGGCGTGCCGAATCGCTGCCTCGCCGACTATGTCGCGCCCAAGGGAGCCGGCGTGCACGACTACGTCGGGGCCTTCGCGGTGACCGCGGGCCTGGGCTGCGCCGAACGTGTGGCCGCGTTCCGCGCGGCCAACGACGATTACAGCGCGATCCTGCTGGAGTCCCTCGCGGATCGTCTTGCCGAAGCCTTCGCCGAGCGTCTGCACCAGCGCGTACGCAAGGAGCTGTGGGGCTACGCGCCGGACGAACACCTCGACAATGCCGCGCTGATCGACGAGAAGTACATCGGCACGTCGGGGGGCATCCGTCCGGCGCCGGGTTATCCGGCCTGCCCGGAGCACAGCGAGAAGGCGACGCTCTGGCAACTGCTGGACGTCGAGCGCAACGCCGGCATCCGGCTCACCGAGAGTTACGCGATGTGGCCGGGCGCCGCAGTCAGCGGCTGGTACTTCTCGCATCCGCAGGCCCAGTACTTCGTCGTCGGCCGCCTCAACCGCGACCAGGTCGCCGATTACGCGCGGCGCAAGAACTGGACACTGGCCGAGGCGGAGAAATGGCTGGCACCGAACCTGGGTTATGAACCAGAAGATTGATGGCGGAGCGGCTAGGGAGCGTGCGCTGCGGCGGCTAGAATGACGTCATTACAGGAAGTTACTGGGGGGGATCCCGATGAAAGTCGTTCCGGTTGCCATCCTGTCGCTCTTCGCGACGATCGGCTGGGCGGCAACGCCGAGCACCCGCGATTTCGCGCGTCATGCGGAATTTGGCATGGCGAAGCTGTCTCCGGATGGCAGCCTGCTCGCGGCGACCGTACCGCGCGGCGACGAAACGCACGTTGCCGTCATCCGGCTCGCTGACATGAAAGTCATCGGCAGACTGCGAGCACGTGATCATGAGCACGCCGCCGGCCTGTGGTGGGTCAACGACGAGCGAATCGTCATCGCAATAGGCTCCAGTGCCGGACCGCTGGAGGCCACGGTACTGACCGGCGAGCTGGTGGCCGCGAACGCGGACGGCTCCGGACGCCGCTATCTGTACGGTTATCGCGGTCAGTCCGAGACCGGCACCCGCGTCAGTTCCGGATCGATCGACTACGGATGGGGCTGGATGCTGGATCCCATGGTCGACGACAAGACGCAGATCTGGATCCGCGCCGTGCGCTCGACCAACCCCTGGCTCGGCGGACTGCTCAGCTACGCGCACCTGCTTGATGTCTACAGCAGCCGCCGCGACAACGGTATCGCCGGGCCGCTGCCCGGAGTGACGGACTTTCTCATCGACAACGCTGGCGCGTTGCGTTTCGCTATCGTCGAGGATGAAGAGAAGCTTGTAGACCGCACGTATCGGTACGACGACGATGCGCGCAAGTGGATCGAGATCGGTGCTGCCCGAACCGGACGATCGCTTGTTCCCCTTGCTGCACGTGGCAACAACGGCCTCGCATACTTCAAGGCACGCGCTGGCACCGACCGCTATTGCTTGCAGCAAATGGATCCTGGCTCCGGCGAGCTCACGCCCCTGTCCTGCAACGATGCCGCCGATGTCGACGGCGTGTACTTCTCAGCGGACCGCGACACGCCGATCGCGGTGTCGTATGCGGCCGGTCTGCCGACGGTCGACTGGATCGCTCCAGAGCATGCGGACGCCAAGCTGCTGGCGACACTGATGCGCAGCTTTCCTGGACAGCAGCTGCAAACGGCGTCGTGGAGCCGCGACGGGTCGCGGCTGCTGTTTCACGTGCAGTCCGACCGCAATCCGGGCGAGCTGTACCTGTACGATCGAAAGATCAACAAGGCGCAGTTCGTCTACGCCTATCGCGACTGGATCGATCCGGCGCAGATGGGCGAGCGACGCCCCATCGAATTCAAGAGCCGTGACGGCGCGACGCTGCACGGCTATCTGACGCTGCCGCCAGGCCGAGAGGTCAAGGCGCTGCCGCTGGTCGTCAATCCGCACGGCGGACCGTTTGGCGTCCGCGACGAGTGGGCCTGGGATGCCGACGCGCAGCTGCTCGCGACGCACGGCTACGCCGTGCTGCAGGTGAACTTCCGCGGCTCCGCAGGTTACGGCAGCACGCACTACGAGTCGGCGCGCGGAAAGTGGGGCACGATGATGATCGACGACATCACTGATGGCGTGCGCGAGCTGCAGCGCACGGGGACGATCGACGTCTCGCGGGTCTGCATCTACGGCGGCAGTTACGGTGGTTATGCCGCGCTGATGAGCGCCGTGCGCGAGCCGGAGCTGTACCGCTGCGTGGTCGCTTATGCCGGGGTCTACGATCTCCCCGCGCTCAAGCGGCAGTCGGACATCGGTCGATCCAGACATGGGCGCAACTACATCGACCAGTATATCGGCGGCGATACGCAGGCCCTGGCCGCGCAGTCGCCGATCCGGATGCTGGACCGGCTCAAGGCACCGGTGCTGATCGTGCACGGCGAGCTCGACGAGCGCGCGCCGTATGCGCAGGCCAAGGCATTGCGCAGTGCGATGGAGGACCGCCACCTGCCCTATGAGTGGCTGGTCAAGTCGGGCGAGGGGCACGGGTTCTGGTCCGAGATCAATCGTGAAGAGCTCTATACACGCATGTTGGCTTTCCTGGATGCGCACATTGGCCAGGGTGCGGCAACACCGCAGTCCGCGCGCTCGCCTTTGAGCGGCACCGGACCCTAGAATCCGGCGATGGACGAAAAAAGGGCCGCGCCCAAGGACTGGCTCGAACCACCGGACTGGTGGAAGAAGTGGCGTCCGCTGCGCTGGCTGGCGGGCGGATTGGTCCTCGTCGCGCTGTACCTGTGGTTCGGACCCGAACCGCAGCCGGAACCGCGGGAGACCGTACGGGCGACACCGGTTCCGACCGCGGTCGCGGTGATCGAACCCTCGGCCGCGCCGACACCGGCGTCCACGCCGGTACCGTCCGCTGCGCCCGTGACCGCCGCGCCGTCCGCGGTGCCGACGCCGGACCGCGCCGCCGAGGCGATGGTGTACGAAGAAGCGCCCGGCGCACAGCCGCAAGTGGATTCCGATCTCGCCGCGTTCACGCGCATCGAACCCGATCCCGTGCCGCTCCTGGGCCGCTACCGCAGCTTCATGGGCGTCGATGAGGTCGTGGTCGGCCTCGAACAGGCGGGCTTCAAGCCGATGGTCGAATCGCGGCACGCCAAGGTGCGTGCGGGACTCCCGCCGCGCAACTTCGACGTGGTGACCGTGCATCAGTTCCAGCACTGGGGTCAGCAGGGCCGCCTGGAGCTGCAGTTCTTCAACAATCGCCTGTACCAGACCGAGTTCGAGCCCGACGACGCCGACCTGTACCGTGCAGCCCAGCGCCGCGAACTGCCGCAGCTCAAGCGCGAGGCCAGCGGCCGGTCCGAGCTGATCCAGGGCAATCTGCGCATCGCCAGCAGCCTGGATCTGGCGGTCAGCGAAGTCGGCCGCAGCCTGCGCACGCGGCCGTTCCTGCTCTGGCAGGACCGGCGGCTGGTGCGTCAGCGCGACGAGTGGGACCGCCGTTTCTCGGAGTCGGCCCGGCGCTGACCGGGCGCGCGCCCTGCGCAAGCCGGGGCCATCCGTGGCCCCGATCGCCAAGACAAGCCGGTTCTATTTGAAAGTCCCGGCCATGGATGGCCGGGTCTTGCACCGGATGTGCCTAGTGGTGATGACCGCCCGGTCCGTGGACGTGGCCGTGGCTCAGCTCTTCTTCGGTGGCGGCGCGGACTTCGGTGACTTCGACATCGAAGGTCAGGTTCTCGCCGGCGAGCGGGTGGTTGCCGTCCACGGTGACCATGTCGCCGGCGACGCGCGTGACGACGACGCGCATCGGCCCGCCGCTGCCCTGTGCCGTGAACGACATGCCGGGCTGGATGTCCTTGACGCCCTGGAAGGCGCGCCGCGGCACGTTCTGCACCAGCTGTTCGTTGCGCTCGCCGTAGCCCTCCGACGGTGCGACCTTGACGACCAGCTTGTCGCCGGCGGACTTGCCGGTCAGCGCGTTTTCGAGGCCGGGGATGATGTTGCCACCCCCGTGCAGATAGGCCAGCGGCTCGGCGTCACGCGAGCTGTCCAACACTTCGCCGGCGTCGTTGGTGAGCGTGTAATGGATGTAGACGACGCGCTGGTTGGCGATTTCCATGGATGAGTCCGTCAAGTTCGGACGGCCATGCTAACACTTGGGCGGTAGCGGCTCGTCCCGGAGCTGCGTCCGCGCCGATGCAACCATCCGGGCAACGCAGCCGTCCAAGCTCCGCTGCGATTCGCAGGGCAGTGATATTAGATCAAATAAAACAACATTGTCACCTCGATATTCTCGGCCTTGAGTGGCGAAATTCGCCCCGGAACGGCGTGTTTTTTCACCATCTTCGGCCGCCGCCGCCGTGTTGTCCGCTTACGTCTGGAAAATTGATCGCTACAACAATGTGTTATGGAACGTGGGAAGATGGCACACAGTTTGGTAGGGCTCGCCCATGAGTCATCCATCGGAAGAACGACAATGAGACGACGCGGTGCGCATGTGGGGATCGCGGCCTGCCTGCTGGGGCTGCTGGCCGGATGCAACGGCGCGGCCAAGGCACCCGACGGCAAGCCCAAGGAAGAGGCCAGCATCCCGGTCGAGGTCGCACAGGCGATCGTCGGTCCGATCGAGGCGGCCTACCGCGGCACCGCGACGCTGGAGGCCGAGGACGAGGCCACCGTCAATGCCAAGCAGGGCGGCGTGATCGAGCAGATCCTCGTCGAGGAAGGCCAGCGCGTACGCGCCGGCCAGGTGCTCGCCCGGCTCGAAACCGAACGGCTGGCGCTCGAGGTCGCGCGCGCCAAGTCGGCGCTCGACAAGCTCGAACAGGACCACCGGCGCAACGAATCGGTCTATCAGCGCAACCTGGTGTCGCGTGAAGCCTACGAGCGCACCAAGTTCGAACTCGAGGGCGCACGCGCGGCCTACGATCTGGCGCGGCTGGCGCTGCAGGAATCCGAGATCCGGGCGCCGTTCGACGGCGTGGTCTCGCTGCGCCACATCAAGGCGGGCAACCAGATCCAGGCCGGAAGTCCGGCCTTCCGCATCACGCGCATGGACCGCCTGCAGGCACAGATCCATGTCCCGGAGCGTGACATCCACAAGCTCGCCGCAGGGCAGAAGGCGACGCTGCGCGTCGATGCCTGGCCGGCCAAGACCTTCGCCGGCGAGATCCTGCGCATCAATCCGGTGGTCGATGCCAGCACCGGCACGGTGAAAGTGACCGTGGCGATGACTCCGGAACAGCCGGAGCTCAAGCCGGGCATGTTCGGGCGCGTCGAGATTCTCTACGACCGCCGCGAACGGGCGGTGCTGATCCCCAAGGATGCGGTCGTCACCGAGGACGCGCAGCATTCGGTGTTCGTCGTGCAGGACGGCCGCGCGCACCGCCGTGCGGTCAGCATCGGCTACAGCGACGCCGATCACTACGAGGTGTTGAGCGGCCTGGTCGCGGGAGACACGCTGGTGATCACCGGCCAGTCCAGCCTGCGCGACGACAGCAAGGTCGAGATCGTCAATGCGCCGACGGCGGCGCCGGATGCCAAGGCCTCGTCGGTCGCGGCCCAGGACGGCCTGCAGGGCTGAACACGGCCACGGGCGGAGCTGACGCATGAAACTCATCGAGCTGTGCACGCGGCGGCCGGTGGCGATCGGCATGCTGACCTTCGCCGTCCTGCTGTTCGGGCTGGTGTCGCAATCGCGGCTGGAGCTGACGCTCCTGCCCGACCTGTCGTACCCGACGCTGACGATCCGCACCGAGCTGCCCGGCGCGGCGCCGGAGGAGATCGAGACGCTGCTGTCCAAGCCGATCGAGGAGGCGGTGGGCGTGATCCGCAACGTGCGTCAGGTGCGCTCGACCTCCCTGGCCGAGCGCAGCGACGTGACCCTGGAGTTCAACTGGGGCACGAAGATGGACTTCGCCGTGCTCGACGTGCGCGAGAAGCTCGATGCGCTGGAGCTGCCGAAGGAGGCGAAACGGCCGATCGTGCTGCGCTTCGATCCGACGCAGGACCCGATCATGCGTTACGGACTGGCACTGAAGACCGCCCCGGAGGGTGCCGTGCGCAGCGCCGACGAAGCGTCCCTCAAGCGCCTGCGCCGGATCGCCGAAGACCTCGTGCAGAAGCCGATGGAGGGGGTGGACGGCATCGCCGCGGTGAAGATCAGCGGTGGCCTCGACGAGGAGATCCAGGTGCTCGTGGATCTGGGCAAGCTCGCACAGTACAACCTGACCCTGGAGCAGGTCGCCGAACGGCTCCGTGCCGAGAACGCCAACATCTCCGGTGGCCGCGTCGAGCAGGGCGCGTCGAGCTACCTGGTGCGCACGCTCAATCAGTTCAAGTCACTGACCGAGATGCGCGACACCATCCTGGTCACGCGCGCGGACCGCCCCGTGTACCTGCGCGATGTCGCCGAGGTGCGCTCCGGCGCCAAGGAACGCGAGGCGATCATCCGCATCGACGGCAACGAGGCGGTCGAGATCGCGATGTACAAGGAGGGCGACGGCAACACCGTGTCGATCGCCGAGCGCATCCGCAACCGCGTCGAGCAGCTGCGCAAGCAGCTGCCCGGCGATGTCGAGATGCGGCCGCTGTACGACCAGTCGGTGTTCATCCGGCAGGCGATCGACGAAGTGAAGATCGCGGCGCTCGAAGGCGGACTGCTGGCGATCCTGATCCTCTACCTGTTCCTGCGCAACGCCTGGACCACCGCGATCGTCGCGGTGGCGATCCCGGTCTCGGTGATCGCCACGTTCAACCTCATGTACGGCGCCGGTCTGTCGCTCAACATCATGTCGCTGGGCGGCATCGCGCTGGCGATCGGCATGCTGGTCGATGACGCCATCGTCGTGCTCGAAAACATCCACCGTCAGCATGAGAACGGACTGCCGCTGCGCGAAGCCGCGGTCACCGGCGCGTCGCAGGTCGCCGGCGCGGTGACGGCGTCCACCCTGACCACCGTCGCGGTGTTCTTCCCGATGGTGTTCGTGCAGGGCATCGCGGGTCAGCTGTTCGCCGACCAGGCACTGGTCGTCACCGGCGCGCTGATGTTCTCGCTCGCCGTGTCGCTGACCCTGATCCCGATGCTGGCCTCGCGCGCAGCGCGCCGGCAACCGGTGCCGCCGGCCACGCCGGTCGTGACCGGCCGCGGGCGTGTGCGCACCGGTCTGTCGCGGGCGCGCTACGCGCTGCTGGAATCGCTGCCTGCGGCGCTGCTGTGGCCGGCGGTGCAGCTGTTCCGCCTGATCGGCTGGCTGCTCGGCAGCGCGCTGCGCCCGCTGTCGTCGGTCTGGCAGCGCGCCTTCGCCGCGCTGGAGCGCGGCTATGTGCCGCTGCTGGCATGGGCGCTGGAGCATCGAACGCTGGTGCTGGGCGCGGCGGCGGCGCTGTTCGCGCTGGCGCTCCTGCTGCTGCCGCGCATCGGCGTCGAGCTGATCCCGCCGTTCAACCAGGGCGAATTCCGTGCCGAGCTGCAGCTCCCGCCCGGCACGCCGCTGGAACGGACCGATGCCGTGCTGCAGACCGTCACCGCCGAGCTGCGCTCCGACACGCGGCTGCAGGACTGGCTCGCCGCGGCCTATTCGGTCGCCGGGACCGGCAACCGTTTCGACGCGAACCCCGAGACCGGCGGCGAGAACTTCGGCACCGTCAACATCGTGCTCAAGCCGGCGGCGTTCCCGCGCGAGCCGGAGGTCATCGGCCTGCTCTCGGCCACCCTCGACCGGCTGCCCGGCGTCAGCTACCGCTATGCGCGGCCGACCTTGTTCACGCTCAAGACGCCGCTCGAGATCGAGATCGCCGGCTACGATCTCGCGCAACTCGAGCGCACGTCCGAAACCCTGCGCGCGCAGCTGCGCGCCTCGGACCGATTCGCGGAAGTCGAGACCACGCTGACGCCGGGGCATCCGGAGATCCAGGTGCTGTTCGACGCCGAGCGCGCCGCCGCGCTGGGCCTGGACACCGCGGTGCTCGCCGAGCGCGTCGCGCGTGCGGTGCGCGGCCATGTCGCCACCCGCTACCGCATCGGCGACCGCGACGTCGATGTGCTCGTGCGCGGCGGCGAGGACGCGCGCAACAGCGTCGACGCGATCGCCAACCTGCTGGTCAACCCGGACGCCGCGCAGCCGGTGCGCCTGTCGTCGATCGCCGACGTGCGGCTCAAGTCCGGTCCCGGCGAGATCCGCCGCGTGGATCAACGTCGCGTGGTCGTCGTGTCCGCCAACCTGACCCGAGGCGATCTCGGCGACGGCATCGCCGAGATCGCCCGCATCCTCGCCGGCATCCCGATGGCGCCGGGACTGTCGGCGACGGTCACCGGGCAGAGCGAGGAGATGAAGCTGTCGTTCCGTTCGCTGGCGCTGGCGCTGGCGCTGGCGGTGTTCCTGGTGTACCTGGTGATGGCGGCGCAGTTCGAGTCGCTGATCCACCCGTTCGTCATCCTGTTCACGATCCCGCTCGCCGGCATCGGCGCGATCCTGTCGCTGTACCTGACCGGCTCGCTGATCAACATCGTCGCGCTGATCGGCATGATCGTGCTCGCCGGCATCGTCGTGAAGAACGGCATCGTGCTGATCGACCTCGTCAACCAGCTGCGCGCTGCCGGCAGCCTGGTGCACGACGCACTGCTGCAGGCAGGCCGCGCGCGCCTGCGGCCGATCCTGATGACCACCCTGACCACCGTGCTGGGGCTGCTGCCGATGGCGATCGGCGCCGGCGAGGGCGCGGAGGTGCGCCAGCCGATGGCGATCACGGTCATCGGTGGACTGACCGTTTCGACGCTGCTGACCCTGCTGGTGATCCCGGTGGTGTACTCGCTGCTGCAGCGGGAGACGCAACAGCAGGAGGGCGAGGACACGCGCCTAGCGCCACCCGCCGCGCAACTCCCGGAGACGCCGTGAATCTCACCGAGCTGTCGCTGAAGCGGCCGGTCACGGTGGCGATGTTCTTCGTCTGCATGACGGTGATCGGGCTGATCGGCGGCAGCCGCTTGCCGCTCGAATTCCTCCCCGACATCGAGTTTCCCGGCATTTTCATCGAGGTGCCTTACCGCAACTCGACACCCGAGGAAGTGGAGCGACGCGTCACCCGGCCGATCGAGGAGGCGCTGGCGACGCTGCCCGGCATCGAGCGCATGAGATCGACGTCCACCGACAACGGCGCGCAGATCGAGATCTACTTCGGCTGGGGCCAGGATCTGGCGATCCGCGGCATCGAGGCGCGCGACAAGATCGACGCCATCCGCGACGAGCTGCCGCAGGACGTCGAGCGGCTGCACATCCGCAGGTTCGAGTCCGGCAGCATTCCGGTGCTGACCCTGCGCGTGTCGGCCGAGCGCGACCTGTCCGGCGCCTACGACATGCTCGAACGCAATCTCAAGCGGCGTATCGAGCGCCTGCCGGGCGTGTCGCGCGTCGAGCTGTACGGGGTTGTGCCCAAGGAAGTGCGCATCGAACTCGCCGCTGACCGGGTCGCCGCGCACGGGGTCGATCTGCGCGCACTGGCGCAGACCCTGCAGCGCGCCAACTTCGCGACGACCGCGGGCAATCTGATCGAATCCGGCCGCCGCTGGTACGTCAAGCCGGAGGCGCGCTTCGCCAGCCTCGACGAGATCCGCGCGATGCCGGTCGATGCCCGCGGCCTGCGGCTGGGCGACATCGCCGACGTGACCTATGCCGAGCCGGTCCGCACCTATGGACGCCACCTCGACGGACGCTACGCGGTCGGCGTCAACGTGTTCAAGGAAACCGGGGCCAACCTGGTCGAGGTGGCGGATCGTGCGCTCGCCGAGTTCGAGGCGGTGAAGCGCCTGCCGGAGATGGCCGGCATCAGCCTGTACGTGATGGACAACACCGGCGACAGCGTGCGCAGCTCGCTCGACGACCTGCTCGACGCCGGCCTGATCGGCGCCGTTCTGTCGATCGCCGTTCTCTACCTGTTCCTGCGCGACTGGCGCATGACGCTGATCGTCACCACCGCCGTTCCGCTGTCACTGCTGATCACGCTGGCGGTCATGTACTTCCTCGGCTACTCGCTGAACATCCTCAGCCTGATGGGGCTGATGCTGTCGGTCGGCATGCTGGTGGACAATGCGGTGGTTGTCACCGAATCGATCTTCAAGGCACGCGGCGCGGGACTCGGCGCCGTCGATGCGACGCTGCACGGCACGCGCAGCGTCGGCCTCGCCGTCGTCCTCGGCACGCTGACGACGGCGATCGTGTTCCTGCCCAACATCTTCGGCGTGCAGAACGAGATCACGATCTACCTCGCGCACGTCGCCGTGACCATCTGCGTGTCGCTGGCGGCGTCGCTGCTCGTCGCGCTGACGCTGATCCCGCAACTGACCACGCAGCTGGCCGTGCGCGGCAACGGCCATGTCGGCTGGATCGAGCGGCTCGCCGACCGCTACGCACGCGTGCTCGAATGGACCTTGCGCCACCCCGGCAAGACCGCGCTGTTCATCATCTTGACGCTGGCCAGCGTCGCGGTGCCGGCGATGTTCGTGAAGAACGACATGTTCCCGCAGGACAGCAGCAAGCGCCTGTTCCTGCGCTACAACGTCAACAACGTCTATCGTCTCGACAAGGTCGAGGAGGCCGTCAACACCGTCGAGGCGTTCCTGTTCGCCAACAAGGCCCGCTTCGAGATCGATTCGGTGTATTCGTATTTCGATCAGGGCCGCGCCGAGACGAGCATCATTCTCAAGGACAAGGACCAGCGCACGCAGACACCGCAGCAGATCAAGGACGCGATGCGCAAGGAGCTGCCGAAGATCGCCATCGGCGAACCTAGCTTCGACGACCAGCGTCAGGGCTCCGGCGAGAAGCTCTCCGTGCAGGTCTTCGGCGAGTCGGCCGAGCGCCTGCGCGATGTCGCGCGTGAGGTCGAGCGCGTCGTGCGCGGCGTCGAAGGCCTGACCGACGTACGCCTCAAGGCCACTGCGGCCGACTGGGAGGTGCGCGTGCGCGTCGATCGCGACAAGGCCCGCCTGTACGGCCTGTCGAGCCAGCAGGTCGCCGAAGTCGTCGCCGGCGCGATGCGCGGCGTCGAGCTCAAGCCCTATCGCACGCCGACCGGCGAAGTCGAACTGCTGCTGCAGTTTCGTCGCGCCGACCGTCTCGACCTCGATGCCTTGCGTTCGCTGCCGATCGTCACCCCCGGCGGCGAGCGCGTGGCGCTGTCGGCGCTCGCGGAACTGTCGATCGGCGACGTGCCCGGCGCGATCCGGCGCGAGAACCGCCATGCCGCGCTGAGCATCGAGTTCAGCACCAGGGACGGAATCACCTCGGAAGACGCGCGCAAGAACGTGGACCGCACGCTGGCGGAGCTGCAGCTGCCGCCGGGCTACAGCTGGGGCTACGGCCAGGCCTTCGACGACGAGCAGGAAAGCATGCAGGTGATGGTGCAGAACATGCTGCTGGCGATCGCCTGCATCTACATCGTCATGGCCGCGTTGTTCGAGTCGCTGCTGGCGCCAACCGCGATCATCACCGGCATCCTGTTCTCGTTCATCGGCGTGTACTGGTTCTTCTTCGCCACCGGCACCGCCTTTTCGTTCATGGCGCTGATCGGCATGCTGGTCCTGATGGGCGTGGTCGTGAACAACGGCATCGTGCTGATCGATCACGTCAACCAGCTGCGCGCCGAAGGCCTGGAGCGCACGCGCGCGATCGTCAAGGGTTCGCGCGACCGGCTGCGGCCGATCCTGATGACCGCGGCGACGACGGTGCTGGGCATGGTGCCGCTGGCGCTCGGGGACACGGCGATCGGCGGCGAGGGTCCGGCCTACTACCCGATGGCGCGCGCGATCATCGGCGGACTGGTGTTCTCGACGGCCGTGTCGCTGCTCGTGCTGCCGACGATCTATCTCGCACTCGAAGACCTCGGCCACTGGGGGCGACGCGTGCTGCAGCGAGCACGCGACTGGTGGCCGCTGGCGAGGGTCGATGCGTAGATCGTAGGATGGGCCGTGTCGAGCCCTCGCCTGCATACGCCTGCATGAAACGCGCGACCCTGGTCCTCGCGGTCGCGGCGCTGTCGTGCGCCGCATTGCTGGCTGGCCGTGCCGGCCGCCTGCAGCCGGCACCGAAGCTGGCGGCGCCGGTTGCGCGGGTCGCGCTCGACGACACGGCACTGGCCGCGCGCCTCGCCGACGCACTGCGCCTGCCGACCGTCTCCTACGCCGAAGCGGAACGCATCGATCCGGAACCGTTCCGCCGGTTCCATGCGCTGCTGCGCGCGCAGTTTCCGCAGCTGCATCGCACGCTGGACGTCGAAGCGATCGGTGCATTCGGTCTGCTCTACCGGTGGGCCGGCAGCGACAGGACGTGCAGGCCGGCGCTGCTCGCCGCGCACATGGATGTCGTCCCGGTCGAACCCGGCACCGAGCGACGCTGGACGCATCCGCCGTTCGCCGGTGCGATCGCCGACGGCTACGTCTGGGGCCGCGGCGCGCTCGACGACAAGTCCAACCTGATCGCCCAGCTCGAAGCGGTCGAATGGCTGCTCACGCAAGGCTTCCGGCCCGCGTGCACGGTCTATTTCGCCTATGGCCACGACGAGGAGGTCGGCGGTGCCGACGGCGCGGCGCGCATCGCGGCAACGCTGCGCGCGCGCGGCGCGCGTCTGGCGTGGACGCTGGACGAGGGCAGCGCGATCACCCGGGGCATCATCGCCGGCGTCGATGCGCCGGTCGCCGCGATCATGGCCGGCGAGAAGGGTTACGCGACCTTTCGCCTGACCGCGCAGGGCAGCGGCGGCCATGCATCCACACCGGGACCCGACAACGCGATCCTGCGGCTGGCGCGGGCGCTGTCACGCCTCGCCGAGCGGCCGATGCCGGCGCGGCTGCTGCCGCCGGTGGCCGGCATGCTCGACCGCCTCGCGCCGCACATGCCGGTGGCGGAGCGCGTGCTGATCGCCAACCGCGACCTGTTCGAACCGCTGCTGCTGCGCGCCCTGTCCGCGACGCCGATCACCGACGCGCTGATCCGCTCGACGCAGGCGGTCACCGTGGTCCGGGCCGGCGTCAAGGACAACGTGCTGCCGAGCGAGGCGCAGGCGCTGGTCAATGTGCGCCTGCTGCCGGGTGACCGCATCGCCGACGCGCGCGAGCATCTGCGGCGTGCGATCGACGATCCGGCGATTGCGGTCGAGATCGCCGCCGGCACCGGTTTCGCCAACGAGGCGCCGCCGCTGTCCGACCCGCAGTCGCCGGAGTTCACGCTGATCGAGAGAACCGTCAACGAGATCTTCCCGCAGGCGCTGGTGACCAGCGGCATCATCCTGGCGACCACCGACAACCGCCACTACGCGGATCTGCGCGACCAGGCCTGGTATTTCTCGCCGTATCCGTACACTCCGGACGACCAGCCGCGCGTGCACGGCACCGATGAACGCATCGGCATCGAGGCCTACGCCGACATGGTGCGCTTCTACATCCGCCTGCTGCAGAACACGGGGGCTTGAGCGTGCGCCTGCAGCTCAAGGTCACGCCCAAGGGCGGGCGCAACGCGCTCAACGGCTGGATGGGCGACACGCTCAAGCTGTCGGTGACCGCCGCGCCGGAGAAGGGCAAGGCCAACCAGGCGGTGATCGAGCTGCTGGCGGAGGTGCTGCATTTGCCCAGGTCGGCGTTCACGATCGTGCGCGGCGACACCAGCGCGCAGAAGCTGATCGAGATCACCGGGCTGGACGAGGGGGAAATCCTCAGGCGCCTGCGGCATCCGGGTTCCTAGACTCCGCGCCTTGTGGCCGGCATGCGGCCCCGGGGACAGCACATGAACAGCACGACACAGCCGGCGCGCATGCCGGCCGGCATTCCGTACATCGTCATCAACGAGTTCGCCGAGCGCTTCTGCTACTACGGCATCAACGCGATCCTGACCGTGTACATGGTCAACTTCCTGCGCTTCGGCGAGGCGCAAGCGACGACCTGGCAGTCACTGTTCAAGTCCGGCGCGTACTTCTTCCCGTTGCTCGGCGCGATCGTGTCCGACGTGTTCCTCGGCAAGTTCCGCACCATCATGATCTTCTCGTCGGCCTACGTCGCCGGCTGTGCGCTGCTGGCGCTGTCCGACAGCCCGCAGTCGATGGCGGTCGGCCTGTTCCTGATCGCGCTCGGCACCGGCGGCATCAAGCCCTGCGTGTCCACCAATGTCGGCGACCAGTTCACCGCGTCGAATCAGCACCTGATCGAGCGCGCGTTCTCGTGGTTCTACCTGTCGATCAACGCCGGCTCGCTGATCTCGATCTCGCTGTGTCCCTGGCTGCTGCCGAACTATGGCCCGAAGGTCGCGTTCGGTCTGCCGGCGGTGATGATGGCGGTCGCTGTCACCGTGTTCTGGCTGGGGCGCAACAAGTTCGCCGTGGTGCCGCCCGCCGGCAAGGCCTGGCTGCGCGACGTGTTCTCCGCGGAGGGGCTGGGCATCATCGCGCGGCTGGCGCTGATCTACCTGTTCGTCGCCTTCTTCTGGTCGCTGTGGGAGCAGTCCAACGGCCAGACCTGGGTGCTGCAGGCGCAGTCCGACCTGATGGACAAGCGTCTGGCCTTCGGCTTCGAGATCCTGCCGGCGCAGATCCAGGTGGTGAACGCGCTGTTCATCCTGATCCAGGTGCCGATCTTCACCTACCTGATCTACCCGGCGATGGGCCGTTTCTTCACGGTCACGCCGCTGCGCAAGATGGCGATGGGCATGTTCCTGGTCGCCGGTTCGTTCGTCCTGGTGGCCTGGATCGAGAGCCGCATCCAGGCGGGCATCGTCACCTCGGTGTGGTGGCAGATCCTGGCCTATTTCATCCTCACCGCCGCGGAGGTGCTGGTGTCGATCACCGCGCTGGAATTCAGCTACAAGCAGGCGCCGCTGAAGATGAAGAGCTTCATCATGGCGCTGTTCCTGCTTTCGACCAGCGTCGGCAACCTGTTCACCGCCGCGGTCAACGGCTTCATGGTCGAGCCGCTGCAGGCGCGTGGCGGTGCAACCGGCGCGCAGACCTGGGTGCAGATCGAACAGGCCGCAGCCTTCCAGATCGGCCAGAAGATCGACTTCGCCGGCGACACCGGCGTGACCGTGCGCAAGGCCGACGGTACCACCGAGCCGCTGGCCGGCACCTACCTCGTCGCCGAAGTCGATTCCGGCGCCCGCAGCGTCCGGCTGATGGACGCGACCTCGCGCCAGCCGGTGGTCAGCGAAGGCCGGTTCAATGCCGACGCCGCGCGCGTCTCCACCTATGCCCTGGTCGGGCCGATGTACTTCCTCTTCTTCGCCGGCGTGATGGCGGTGGCGGCGACGCTGTTCATCCTCGTCGCCCTGTTCTACCGGGAGAAGACCTTCGTCCGCGAGGCGGAAGCGCCGCTCGAACTGGCCGCCGAGGAGCACTGACCACCGGGGCGCCGTGCGAGAATGGCGGCCCACCGAGTCCAGGCTGTACCGATGTCCGCTTCCGCTGCCGAAGTTCCCGTTGCCTTCCCGGTCCGCGACCCTGCACGCGCGCGGGTGGAGTCGAACAAGCTGGCCAAGCGCCTGCGCCGGCAGGTCGGCCAGGCGATCATGGACTACAACATGATCGTCGAAGGCGACCGCGTGATGGTCTGCCTGTCCGGCGGCAAGGACAGCTACACGATGCTCGACCTGCTGCTGCAGCTTCAGGCCAAGGCGCCGGTGAAATTCGAACTGGTCGCGGTCAATCTCGACCAGAAGCAGCCGGGCTTCCCCGAGCACGTGCTGCCGGGTTACCTCAAGGCGCTCGGCGTGCCCTTCCACATCCTCGAGCAGGACACCTACTCGGTGGTCAAGCGCGTCATTCCGGAAGGCAAGACCCTGTGCTCGCTGTGTTCGCGCCTGCGCCGCGGCGCGCTGTACAGCTACGCGCAGGAGCAGGGGTTCACCAAGATCGCGCTCGGCCATCACAAGGACGACATCGTCGCGACCTTCTTCCTCAACCTGTTCCACGGCGGCAAGCTCGCGGCGATGCCGCCGAAGCTGTTGTCGGACGACGGCCGCAACGTCGTCATCCGCCCGCTCGCCTACTGCCGCGAGCGCGATATCGCCGCCTACGCCGAGCAGAAAGCCTTTCCGATCATTCCCTGCAATCTGTGCGGCTCGCAGGAACAGCTGCAGCGCAAGCAGGTGCGCAGGATGATGGACGCCTGGGAGCGCGAGCATCCTGCACGCATCGAACAGGCCTTCGCCGCGCTGACCAATGTCGCGCCTTCGCAGCTCGCCGATCCGACGCTGTTCGACTTTGCCGGCCTGGGCGGCGACGCGCGCACGGCCTCCGACTGGCTGATTGCGGACAAGGCCGAGTGACGCGCGGCGCGGCCCTGCTCGCGGCGGCGCTGCAGGACGCGGCGGCGCGCGCCTGGGCGGCGCTGCTCACGGCACAGCTGCGCGGTGACGGCTTCGCGGTCGCCGCCGTGGAGAACGCGCCGTGATCGAGCTGTGGCAGTTCAACGTGTCGATGTATCCGGAGCTGGTGCGCTGGGCGCTCGATCACAAAGGACTGGACTACCGCGCGCGCGACCTGCTGCCGGGGCCACACGTCGTGCAGCTGCTGCCGCGCTTCGGGCAGAAGACCGTGCCGGTACTGCGCGACGGTGACCGCGTGCTGACGCAGTCGCTCGACATCCTCGCCGACCTCGAAGCGCGTCATCCGCAGCATCCCCTGCTGCCGGACGACGCGGCGCAGCGCGAGGAGGTGTGGCGCATCGTGCGCCACTTCGCCGACGAGTATGGTCCATCGGTGCGTCTCGCCGCCTTCCACGAACTGCTGCCGCACGGCACCTACATGGCGCGCGTCTGGGCACAGCCGTTCTCGCCGCTGCTGCGCGCGGCCTATGTCGCGAGCTTTCCGCTGCTGGTGCGCCCGGCGATGCGCGCCGACATGGGCATCACCGCCGAACGCGCCGCGCAGGGCCGCGCAGCGACGCAGGAAGCGCTGGACTGGGTCGCGGCGCGCGTGCGCGATCGTGACTACCTGGTCGGCGACCGCTTCACGCTCGCCGACCTGTCCGTTGCGACCGTGCTGTTCCTGACCGCGCTGGCGCCGGAATATCCGGTGCGCCTGCCCCAGCCGTATCCGCGCGGCCTGCAGCACTGGCTCGACCGCTGGCGCGGCCACCCCGGCACGGCCTGGGTGCGGCGCATGTACGGACTGCACCGCCGGCGGGCCGGCACCCCCTGAGTCAGTCCGGCGGCAGGATCACCGAGCGCACGCGCGCCGGCGCGCCCGGACCGGATTCCTGGCCCTTGCGGCCGTCCCCGATTGACCCCTTCGCCGCGCTGCGGCTCGGCACCGGCGGCAGCTCGTCGTCGCCGATCTCGTCTTCTTTCGCCGGGTTCGCATTGGCCGGCTTCGCGGCGGTCGGCTGCCGCTCGGCGGTCTTCAGCGCCGCCGCCGGTGCATCGGCTGCTTTGGCGACAAGCGGGCCGGCGGGCGGCGCGGGCGGCGGTGCTTCCATCGCCGCCGCCTCGATCCACTGCTGCACTGCCGGATGCGCGAGCACGTGCTCGACATAGGCCCGCTCGACCTTGCCCAGCTTCACGGCGTAACCGGCGAAACGCAGCGCGACCGGCGCGAACATCGCGTCGGCGATGCCGAAATGGCCGCACAGCCAGTCGCCCTGCCCGCCGAAACGGTCGCGCGCCTCGCGCCAGATCGTGCCGATGCGCTCGATGTCGGCCTGCGCCGCGGCGGACGCCGCCACCGGCGCGGGCTCGCGCGTGGCATCGAACGACAGTTCCCGGCGCAGGTCGGCGAAGCCGCTGTGCATCTCTGCGGCGATCGAGCGCGCATAGGCGCGCGCCGCCGGGTCCATCGGCCAGGCCGCGGGCAGCGCGAAGGTCTCCGCGGCGTACTCGCAGATCGCCAGCGAGTCCCAGACCCGCGTCGTCCCGTGCAGCAGCGCCGGCACGCGGCCGCTGGGCGAGTGTTCGAGGATGCGCGCGCGCGTGTCCGGCCGGTACAGGTCGATCAGGACTTCCTTGAAGCGCACGCCGTGATGGCGCAGCAGCAGCCACGGGCGCAGCGACCAGGACGAGAGGTTCTTGCTGCCGATGTAGAGCGTCAGGCTGCTCATGCTGCGCACCGGTGGGGACGATGACGTGGCTTGACCGATAATAGCCGAGAACCAACGCCCTGACGCCTGCCCCGCAGATGCCCCGATCTCCGCGCGCCGCCCCGGTCTGGTCCGTCCTGGCCGCGGGCCTCTGGCTGCAGACCGCCTGGGCGGACGTGGACGTCAGGATCGACGGTCTCGACGCCACGCTGCGCGACAACGTCGAACTGCGCCTGGGCATCGCCGCACCGCGCGGGCGCGGCGAGCTCGACCAGGCGCTGGTCGAGGCGCTGCACCGCGAGGCGCCGGACGACATCCGTGGCGCGCTGCAGCCTTTCGGCTACTACAACCCGGAGATCGACGGTGAGCTGAAGGGCAAGGCACCGGACTGGGTCGCGCGCTACCGCATCAAGGCCGGGCCGGTGACGCGTCTGGATCGGGTCGAGGTGCGGCTCGACGGCGAGGGCGCCGAACTGCTCGCGCCGGTGCGCGAATCGATGCTGCGCCGCCTGCGCCCGGGGGATGTCCTGCTGCATGCGAACTACGAGACGGCCAAGGCGCAGCTCGCCGCGGCCGCCTATGCGGCCGGCTTTCTCGACGCGCGCTACACCCGCAGCGAGCTGCGCGTGTACGCCGACGACAACCGCGCCGAGATCGAGCTGGACTTCGACACCGGCCCGCGCTACCGCTTCGGCACGCTGACCATCGAGCAGGACATCGTCGATCCGGACTTTCTCGAGCGCTACGTGCGCATCCGCCCGGGCGAGTACTTCGATCCGCAGAGCCTGCTCGACACGCAGTTCGCGCTCGGCGATCTGGGTTACTTCCAGACGCTGGAAGTCCTGCCGCAGCGCGATGCCGCGGAAGGCCAGGCGGTGCCGGTGCTGATCCGCACGACGCCGCGGCCGCGCACGCAGTACAGCTTCGGCGTCGGCTACGGCACCGACACCGGCGCGCGTGTCGGCGCCGGCGTGCAGATCCGGCGCCTCAACCGCAGCGGCCACACCGCCGAGGTCGAGACGCGCCTGTCGGAGGTCAAGAACACCGCCCGCGGCCTGTACCGGATTCCGCTGGGCGATCGCATCGGCGAAAGCGTCGGTCTCGCCGGCGAGCTGGCGACCGAGCGTTTCCCCGATGGCGGCATCAGCCGCAAGTGGAGCGGGGAACTGAGCCTGTCGCGCATTCCCGGCCAATGGAAGCGCAAGCTGTACATCGCCTATACCCACGAAGAATCGGAGCTGGGCGAATCCGTGCAGACCGCCGACCTGCTGACGCCCGGCCTGTCGCTGAACCGCGCCGAACTCGACGACCCGATCTACGCGCGCAAGGGCTGGTCGATCTTCGTGGACACGCACGGCGGCGTGCGCAATCTGCTGTCGAACACCAGCTTCCTGCGCACGCAGGCCGTGCTGCGCGGCGTGCTGCCGCTGGGCGAGCAGAGCCGCGTGCTCGGACGCTTCGAGTACGGCGCGAACTTTCTCGAAGACTTCGCCGAGCTGCCGGCCTCGCAGCGTTTCTTCGCCGGCGGCGACCAGTCGGTGCGCGGCTACAGATACCAGTCGCTCGGACCGACCGACGGCGACGGCAAGATCATCGGCGGCAAGTTCCTGGAAACCGCGAGCCTCGAAGTCGAGACGCGCCTGTGGAGCAACTGGGGCGCGGCGCTGTTCTACGACGTCGGCGGCGCCGGCGACGACCCGACGCCGCAGCTGTTCCAGGGCATCGGCGCCGGTGCGCGCTACCGGGCACCGGTCGGGTCGGTGCAACTCGACCTGGCCCATCCGCTCGACGGTGACCGCCGCGGCCTGCGCGTGCACATCGGCGTGAGGGTCGGGCTGTGAGGATCCCGGTGCTGCGCATCTTCGGCACGCTGCTCGCGGCACTGCGCGACGTCGTCGGCCTGGCGCTCACGCTGGTCGTCGCTGCGCTGGTGTTCCTGCTGTTCACCGAGGCCGGGGCGCGACTGGCACTGCAGGAATTCGGGCAGCGCTTCGGTTTCGTGCAGGCCGAGGGCGTGCACGGCCGGCTGTGGGGACCGATCGCGTTCGAGCGCTTCCGCTACGAGGACGCGTATGTGCGCGTCGAACTGGAACGGGTGCGGCTCGAGTGGTCGCCGCTGCAGGCGCTGCGCGCGAACATCGCCGTGTCGAGCCTCGACGCCGATGCGCTGGTGGTGACCGTCAAGCCGCAGCCGGAAACGACCGGTGGGCAGCCGGTGGACGATGAGGGCGCGCTGACGCAACTGCCGGTCGCGCTCGACGTGCGCGCGCTGGCGATCGGCCGTTTCGATCTGCGCGTGTACGACGACGCGCCCCTGCACTTCGAGGCCGTCACGCTGAGCGGCTCGTGGATCGGCGACGCGGTGCGTCTGCGACATCTGGCCGCGGTCACGCCCTGGGTCGGTGCGGCGCAGGTCGAAGGGGACGCGACGCTGCTGCCCGATGGCGTCCGCGTCGCCCAGCTGCGTGCCCGCGCACCGGCCGATGCCGAGCTCGAAGGCTATTTCGGCTACGCCGGCGGTTCCGATCTGCGCCTGCGCTGGCGCACGCTGCGCTGGCCGCTCGACGGCGAACCGGTCGCGCACAGCGATGGCGGCACGCTGCACTGGACCGGCCGTTACGACGACTGGCGCTATGAGCTCGCGCTCGCCGTGGCGGCCTTCGGCGAGCGCTTCGACGTCACCGCGCAGGGGCGCGGATCGCTCGACGAGCTGCATGCCGAAGCGGCGCACATCGACAGCGGCCACGGCGCGCTCGACGCACGGCTCACGTTCAACTGGGTCGAGGTGCCGCGCCTCGACGTCCACGGAACGATCGCCGACCTGCGCCCGCAGCACTGGCTGGCCGCGCTCGAGGGCCGTGTCAACGGTCGCGTCGAGGTGCAGGCCCAGTTCGCCGGCACGGCGCCGGACCTGCGTTTCGGCCTGACGCTCGACGATTCGCAGCTCAATGGCTATCCGCTGCGTCTGGATGCGCGCGGCCGCTATCTCGCCGGGCGCCTGAGCCTGCAATCCATCGACCTGCGCTCCGGACCGAGCCGTCTGACCGGGTCCGGCGAGATCTGGCCGCGACTGGCGTTCGACGCGCGGCTCGACAGCAGCGAGCTGCGCTCGATCTGGGCGCCGCTGTCAGGCCGCGCGCAGGCGCAGCTGCGCCTGGACGGCGATCCGTCGGCGCCGCGCAGCGCCGGCAAGCTGCAGGCCGAAGCGCTGCGCTACGAGGCCTCCGGCATCGAGGCGCTGTCGGCGGCCTTCGACGTGGACCCGGCCGGCGAGACGCGGCTCGACGCGCACTTGCGCGGCATCGATGCCGGCGTGGTGGTGTCGCAGGCGCGGCTGAGCCTGCGCGGACGTGCGGCGGCGCACCGCCTGAGCGTGGACGCGACGCTGCCGCAGGGCCAGGCCTCGACGGTGTTCGATGGCGCACTCGACCTGCCGAAGCGCAGCTGGGCCGGCACCCTGACCAGCGCGCGCCTGATCGCCGCGGACTGGCCGCCGTGGCTGCTCGAAGAAGCCGCGGCGCTGCGTGTCGTCGGCAGCGACGTCACGCTGGAACCGGCCTGCTTCGCCTCGGATCTCGCACGCGCGTGCGCCGCGCTGCGGCCGGTCGATGGCCGTCGCCGCCTGGCCTTCCGCGTCGAACGTTTCCTGCTCGCCGCGCTCGATCCCTGGCTGCCCGGCGGGGTGCGCGCGCAGGGCCGGATCGACGGAAGCGGCTACGCCGACATCGGTGCGGCCGGACTCGCCGATCTGCGCATCGATCTGCACAGCAGCGCGGTCCAGCTCGTGCGCAACGGCCTGCCGCCGCTGCAGCTGCACCCGGGACAGCTGGTCGTGCAGGAGGAGGCCCAGGGCCTGGTGGCGCGGGCGGAGTTGCCGTTCGAGCAGGGCGGCGTGTTCGTGGACGCGCGGCTCGGTCCGGGCGCCGACCTCATGCAGCGCGCGCTGGCCGGCGAGCTGCGCGCCACGGTCCCGGATCTGTCCTGGCTGCGCCTGCTCAATCCGGAACTGGAGCGCGTGCAGGGCCGCCTCGACGGCCGCGTCGAACTGTCCGGCACGCCGGCGGCGCCGGCGCTCGCCGGGACGCTCGCGCTGGCGGATGCGACCCTGCGGCTGCGCACGCCGGGCATCACGCTGGAACGCGTCGAGGCGACGCTGTCCGGGACCACGGACGCGCCGTGGTCGCTGAGCGCGCGCGCCTGGTCCGACGGCGGCGTCCTCAGCGTCGAGGGCCGCGCCGATCCGTGGACCGACGACGGCGGCATCGACCTGCGTATCGCCGGTGAGCGCTTCCAGGCCCTGCGCCGGCCGGACGCCAAGGTGTGGGTCTCGCCGCAGCTCACGCTCAGGCTGCGCGGCGGCGAGCTGCACGCGGATGGCGTCGTCGAGATACCGCGTGCGCAGATCACGCCCAAGACCATCGAGCAGGGCGTGGGTCCGAGCGCCGACCAGGTGATCATCCGCGAGGGTGGCGAACCCGGTGACGCGAAGCGCCTCGGCCTGTTCGCCGAGATCCAGCTCCGGCTCGGCGACGACGTCCGCTTCGACGGGCTGGGCCTGAAGTCGCAGCTGACCGGCGCGGTGACCGTGCGCGAGGCGCCCGGCGTGCCGACGCGGGCGCGCGGCGAGCTGCAGCTGCTCGGCGGCCGCTACAAGGCCTACGGCCAGGATCTGAGCATCGAGACCGGGCGCCTGCTGTTCACCGGCGGCGCGCTGACCGACCCGGCGGTCGAGTTGCGCGCGACACGCAAGCCGCGCGAGGACATCACCGTCGGCGTGCTGGTCCGCGGCACGCTGGCGCAGCCGGAGTTCAGCCTGTTCTCGACACCGGCGATGCCGCAGGAGCGGCAGCTGTCCTGGCTGGTGCTGGGCCGCGCGCTGGACGAAGGCAGCAGCACCGAGTCCGATCGTGCACTGGTCGCCGACGCGGCGCTGTCGCTGGGTTTCGCCGGCAGCGAGTGGCTGGCGCAGCGCCTCGGCAAGGGCCTGGGCGTGGACGAAGTCACGGTCGGTGCGAAACCCGGCGAGAGCAATGCCCAGGCACGGCTGACGATCGGCAAGTACCTGTCACCGAAGCTGTACCTGAGCTACGGCGTGTCGCTGTTCCTGCCCGGCCACAGCCTCAGGCTGCAATACGACATCGGCCGCGGCTTCAAGCTCTCCACCGAGACCGGTACCGTTTCCAGCGGCGACCTGATCTACACGATCGAGCGCTGAGCGCGCGCAAGACCGGCACGTGAAGGGGCGCTGCGCTCGGCGGCTATACTTCACGCCCCTGTTTCCGGGCCGCCCCGATGCTGCGAACGCTGCTGCTGTGCACCCTGCTGCTGGCCGCCTGTGGCCAGGCCGGGCCGCTGTACCTGCCGGAACAGTCCGCGGCCCCGGCCGCCACGAGCGCGCCGACCCCCTCTCCCTCCACCGCACCCTGAGGACGCTGGTCCCGTGGATCATTTCGAGTACCGCGACGGCCGCCTGTACGCCGAGGACGTGCCGGTCGCCGAGATCGCCGCGCACCAGGGCACGCCCTGCTACGTCTATTCGCGGGCGACGCTGACACGCCATTTCCGCGCCTTCGACGACGCGCTGGCCGGGACCGATCACCGCGTCTGCTATGCGGTCAAGGCCAATTCCAACCTCGCCGTGCTGCAGGTGCTGGCCCAGCTCGGCGCCGGCTTCGACATCGTCTCCGGCGGCGAGCTGCAGCGCGTGCTGCGCGCCGGCGGCGATCCGGCCCGGGTGGTGTTCTCCGGCGTCGGCAAGACCGCGGACGAGATGCGTGCGGCGCTGGCGGCCGGCATCCATTGCTTCAACGTCGAATCCGAGTTCGAGCTGCGCGCGCTCGACGCCGTCGCGCGCGGCATGGGCACGCGCGCGCCGATCGCGCTGCGCGTCAACCCGGACGTCGATGCCAAGACCCACCCATACATCTCGACCGGCCTGAAGAAGAACAAGTTCGGCGTCGATATCGCCAGCGCCGAGCGCCTGTACGCCGAGGCCGCGCAGCTGCCCGGCATCGAGATCCTCGGTGTCGCCAGCCACATCGGCTCGCAGCTGCTGGAGCTGTCTCCGTTCCTCGATGCGCTCGAGCGCGTGCTCGCGCTGATCGACCGGCTGCAGGCGCGCGGCATCAGGCTGCGCCACATCGACGTCGGCGGCGGCCTGGGCGTGCGCTACCGCGACGAGAATCCGCCCGCGCCGCGCGACTGGGCGCTGGCGATCAGGCCGCGGCTGGCCGAGTGCGGACTGCGCATCCTCACCGAGCCGGGCCGCGCGATCGCCGGCAACGCCGGCATCCTCGTCACGCGCGTGCTCGGCATCAAGCGCGGAGAAGAAAAGTCCTTCGCGATCGTCGATGCGGCGATGAACGACCTGCTGCGGCCGACGCTGTACCAGGCGTGGATGGACATCGTGCCGGTGCAGCCGCGCGGCGACGTGGCGGCGCGGACCTACGACATCGTCGGTCCGGTCTGCGAGACCGGCGACTGGATCGGCAAGGACCGCGAGCTTTCGATCGCTCCCGGCGACCTGCTGGCGGTGCGCACCGCCGGCGCCTATGGCTTCGTGATGGCGTCGAACTACAACACGCGTCCGCGCGCTGCGGAAGTGATGGTCGATGGTCGGCAGGTGCACGTGGTGCGCGCGCGCGAGACGCTCGACGACCTGCTGCGCGGCGAGCGGCTGCTGCCGTGACGGGCTCCACCCACCCGCTGATCCTGATCGACGGCTCCAGCTGGCTGTTCCGCGCCTACCATGCACTGCCGCCGCTGACCGGTCCGCACGGCGAGCCGACCGGCGCGGTGTTCGGCATGAACAACATGCTGCGCAAACTGCTCAGGGATTTCGCGCCGGAACGCATCTGCGTGGTCTGGGACCCGAGCGGCAAGACCTTCCGCGACGAACTGTTCGAGCAGTACAAGGCCAACCGCAGCGAGACACCCGAGGATCTCAAGATCCAGTTCCCCGCGATCCGCGAATTGATCGACGCGCTGGGACTGCCGCAGGTGACGGTCGAGGGCGTCGAGGCCGACGACGTGATCGGTACGCTGGCGCGGCACGCGGCGCAACGCGGCGAGCGCGTGCTGATCGTCACCAGCGACAAGGACATGGCGCAGCTGGTGGACGAGCGCGTGCAGCTGCTCGACACGATGAAGAACCGGCGACTCGACCCGGCCGGCGTCGTCGAGAAGTTCGGCGTGCCGCCGGAGCGCATCATCGACTATCTCGCGCTGATGGGCGACAGCGTCGATAACATCCCCGGTGTGCCCAGCGTCGGCCCCAAGACCGCGGCGAAGTGGCTCGCCGAGTACGGTTCGCTGGATGCGATCATCGCGCGCGCCGGCGAGATCGGCGGCAAGGTCGGCGAGAAGCTGCGCGCGCACCTGCACCAGCTGCCGCTGGCGCGCCGCCTGGCGACGATCCACTGCGACGTCGAGCTGCCGCTGGCACTCGACGATCTGCAGCCGCGTGCGCCGGACATCGGGCGCTTGGCGGCGCTGTACCGGCATCACGGCTTCAACCGGCTGCTCGAAGAACTCGGCGGAGCGGCGCCCGGGCGCGACGACACCGCGGCCGACGAAGCGCGGCCGCAGGCCGCTGCTGCAGAACGCCCGGCGCCCACCGTCGCGATCACCGTGCTCGACGAGGCGGCGTTCACCGACATGCTCGGCGCGTTGGCGCGTGCCGAACTGGTCTGCTTCGACACCGAGACCGACAGCCTCGACGCCAACCGCGCGCGCCTCGTCGGCCTCGCATTTGCCGTCGAGCCCGGTCGCGCGTGGTACGTGCCGGTCGGTCACGACTACCTCGGCGCGCCGCCACAGCTGGATCGGCACAGTGTGCTCGACCGGCTGCGGCCGATTCTGGAAGACGCCGGCAAGCCCAAGCTCGGCCAGCACCTCAAGTTCGACGTCAACGTGCTCGCGCAGCACGGCGTGAACGTCGCCGGTATCGCGCACGACACCATGTTGCAGAGCTACGTGCTCGACGCCACCGGCAACCGCCACGACATGGACACGCTGGCGCAGAAGTACCTGAACCACACGACGATCAAGTTCGAGGACGTCGCCGGCAAGGGCAAGAACCAGATCACGTTCAACCAGGTGGCGATCGACAAGGCGGCCGAGTATTCGGCCGAGGACGCCGACATCACACTGCGCCTGCATCACGCGTTGTATCCGCGCCTGTGCGCCGAACCTGCACTGAAGAAGGTCTACGAGACGATCGAGATGCCGCTGGTGCCGGTGCTGGCGCGCATGGAACAGACCGGCGTCAAGGTCGATGTCGCACTGCTGCGCCAGATCAGCACCGAACTCGCACAGCGCATGGACGAGCTGCAGGCCGAGGCGTTCCGCGCGGCCGGCGGCGAGTTCAACCTGGGCTCGCCCCGGCAGCTCGCGGCGATCCTCTACGAGAAGCTGCAGCTGCCGGTGCTCGGCAAGACACCCAAGGGCGAGCCCTCGACCGCCGAGGACGTGCTCGAGGAGCTGGCCGCGCAGCATCCGCTGCCGCGCCTGATTCTCGACTGGCGCGCGCTGTCCAAGCTGCGCTCGACCTATACCGAGCAGCTGCCGCAGGCGGTGAACCCGCGCAGCGGGCGCATCCACACGTCCTATGGCCAGGCCATCGCCGCGACCGGGCGGCTGTCCTCGTCCGACCCGAACCTGCAGAACATCCCGGTGCGCAATGCCGAAGGGCGGCGCATCCGCCAGGCCTTCGTCGCGGAAGCCGGCCACCTGCTGCTGTCGATCGACTACTCGCAGATCGAACTGCGCCTGATGGCACATTTCTCCGGCGACGCGCGCCTGCAACAGGCCTTCCGCGACGGCCTCGACATCCACCAGGCCACCGCCGCCGAGGTCTTCGGCCTGCCGCTCGCCGAAGTCCCGGCCGACCGCCGCCGCGCCGCCAAGGCGATCAACTTCGGCCTGATCTACGGCATGTCGAGCTTCGGCTTGGCGCGTCAGCTCGGCATCCCGCGCGGCGAGGCGCAGGACTACATCGACCGTTTCTTCGGCCGCTACCCGGGCGTGAAACAGTTCATGGAGACGACCAAGGCGCTGGCGCGCGAGCGCGGCTATGTCGAGACCCTGTTCGGGCGGCGCCTGTACCTCAAGGACATCCAGTCGAAGAACCAGGCCCTGCGCCAATACGCCGAGCGCACCGCGATCAACGCGCCGCTGCAGGGCACCGCCGCGGATCTGATCAAGCTGGCGATGATCGACGTTGACGGTTTTTTGCGGCAGAACGCGCCGGATGTCCGCATGATCATGCAGGTTCACGACGAATTGGTGTTCGAGGGGCCGGCGACCGGCCTGCCCGAGCTGGCGCCACGGATCGCCACCCGCATGTGCCGCGTGGCTGCGCTGGCGGTGCCGCTGGTCGCCGACTGGGGGGTTGCCGGCGAATGGGATGGCGCGCATACTCCCTTGGGGCATGCAAGTAGCTCAGACTGAAGCGAATTTTGTCGGATCTCCGGCCCCGGGCCGGTAACGGCGCTGACCCCAAGTCCCTGATTTGAAATGTTAATGCGCCGTTAAGGCGAGGCGCTCCGAGCCGCAGCGGGCGGGCACCCTTTGAACTTTGCCGAACCGGCCCCATCTAACTCTGCGAGCGGCGATACTCCCTGTCCCGCTCTCCGCCTCACTCCCTGGGCGGATCCGGCATCCCCCAACGCCGGAAGCGTCGCCCGGTGGCCGCCCCCCAAGGCCACCGGGCCTTTTTGTGCGTTCTGCACAAGAACGGGGCCATCCGTGGCCCCGGTATTCAAGACAAGCCTGTATCCGGCGCACGCCGAGGCCATCCATGGCCTCGACTGTCCAAACAAGCCTGCCGTGCTTATTGTGAAAGTCGGCGCCACCGATGGCGCTGGCTTGCACAGGACGTGCATCAGGTCATCACCGGGCCCATCTTGTTCACCGCGCTGCCCTGCACGTAATCGACGCCGGCGCCGCGCAGTAGGGCCAACGCCGCGGGCGACTCGATGTTGATCGCCACGGTCTTGCGGCCGAGCAGATGCGCGGCCTGGCAGATCCATTCCAGATGCGTGCGGTCGAGCGCGTCGTCCTCGATGTTGCGCGTGATCTGCGGATGGATCTTCATGTAATCGATCGGCAGCCGGCGCAGCTGCGTGATGCCGGTCGTCGTGTGGCAGCGGTCCAGCGCGAAGCGCAGGCCCAGCGGCCGCAGCCGTTCCATGAAGCGCTGCACGACCGAGCTCTGGCTGAGCGCGAAGGCCTCGTCGATCTCGAAGCACAGGCGCTCGGCGGGCACCATCGAACCGGCGAGGGTCTCGAAGGCCTGTTCGGCGAAGCCGTCGTCGAGGAGGGTCTGCGGGGCGAGGTTGAGGCTGGCCAGACCGTGGGTCTCGAACAGCTTCATGTCCCGGGACAGGGCCTCCAGCAGATGCTGCAGGCTCCACAGGTCGAGGCGGTGCGACTGGCGCAGACGTTCGATCGCCGGCAGGTAGTGCCCCGGTTCGAGCCACACCCCGTCGTCGTCCTCGACGCGGATGAAGAACTCCAGCAGCGGCTTGAGCGGCGGTTGCGCCAGCGAGTGCGTCTCCTGCGAGATCAGGTGCGCGCGGCCGTTGTCGAGGCGCGGCAACAGCCAGTCGAGCCAGGTCTGGTCGTCGCGCTGCCGCGTTTTCACCGCCTCGTCCGGAATCTTGTGCAGCACGCAGTTGCCGCCACGCCGCCGCGCTTCCGACAGCAGCGTCTCGGCTGCACCGAGCAGTTCCGACAGCTTCGGCGTGTCGCGGTCCACCGGCAGCACCGCGATGCTGAACGTGCACGGGAAACGCTTGCCCTCCCAGACCAGCTCGTTGTTCTCGGCGTGACTGCGGATGCGCTCGGCGACCGCCAGCGCGCGCGTCTCGTCGCAGCCGATCAGCAGCGTGGCGAAACGGTTGTTGGTGCAGCGGTAGCCGGTGCCGGCATCGACCAGCGCCAGCGAAAAGTTCTTGGCGGCATGCCACAGCGCCTGCTCGCCGGCCCAGTAGCCGGCCTGGTCGTTGATGCGCTCCAGATCATCGACGCGCAGATACAGCAGCATGTGCTGGGCGCCGGTGTTGTGGCTGTCGGCGATCAGGTCCTCGACGCGGCGCTCGAAGGGTTCGCGCGACAGCAGCTTCGCAGCCCAGCTGCCGATTTCGGCGTCGGCCAGCGACAGCGTCGGAACGGCCGTCGGTTCGGCCGCCGCTGACTCGACGCGCGCGAAGCGCACGGTGCTGCCGATCACCTGACCGGCGCCGTCGAGGATCGCACCGGCGGTGACGAACACGGTGACCGGCTCGCGGTCCGCGGTCAGCAGCACCGCCTGCTGGATCTGCGGGATGCCGGAGCGCGACTCCAGCACGCCCGCCAGGAAGCGCGGCAGCGGATGGTTCTCGTAGGCATCGACGCCGGACTGGAACAGCGGCACGACATCCTCGAAGCGCTTGCCGACCAGGTCCTCGCGCGCACGCCGCAGGGCGGTGGCCGCTGCGGGGCTGACGCCGAGCACGACGCCGCCGCCGTCGGTGAGGATCAGCGGATCCTGGGTCGCGCCGAGCAGGGCGTCGCGCGCGCGCAGCGCGAGCTGCTGCTCGGCGCCCAGGCGCGCGAGCTTGTCGCGCATCGTGCGATTCATCTGCAGCATCGCGTTGAGCTGTTCGGCGCGCTTGTCGCGCTCGTGCTGGAGCGCCTGGAGCTGCGCCGCGCCGGCGCCGGACTCCGCCGCCGGCGCGTCGATCGGCAGGCGCGCGAACGGCCGGGCCACCGCCAGCCACCACGCGACCCCGGCGAAGACCAGGAACAGCGCCGTCTGCAGCGCCGCCAGCAGCGGCCGCGAGCCACCGACCAGCGCGACGCCCCAATGCCAGAGCAGCAGGGCGCACAGGCTGCCGAGCACGGCCAGCAGCAACAGCGTGTACAGCAGCCGCGTGCGCCACCGGCCGAGCGCATCGGCGAGCGGCGGCGGGTTCGGTGTCATACGGCCTCCGTGGCGCCGTGCGCGGCGAGCAGCCCGGCGACGCGCGCGCGGAACTCGTCCAGCCCGAGATCGGTCTGCGCCGAGAACAGCTGCGCACTGACCGTGCTGATCTGCGGCAGCGCCTTGCGCACCCCCAGCAACGCGCTCTTCGCCGCACCGTAGCCGAGCTTGTCGGCCTTGGTCAGCAGCAGGTGGCAGGCCAGGCCGCGCGTCACCGCCCAGTCGAGCATCTGCCGGTCCAGCGGGGTCAGCGGGTGGCGCACGTCCATGATCAGCACGACGCCGCAGAGATTGGCGCGGGTCTCCAGATAGCGTCCGATCAGCGCGCCCCAGGTGTCGCGCAGATCCTTGGACACCTTCGCAAAGCCGTAGCCCGGCAGGTCGGCGAAACGGCCGCCCGGCACGTCGAACAGGTTGATCAACTGCGTGCGGCCCGGGGTCTTGCTGACCCGCGCCAGCGCGTTGTGCCCGCACAGCCGGTTCAGCGCACTGGACTTGCCGGCGTTCGAGCGGCCGGCGAAGGCCAGCTCCGCGCGCTCGTCGTCGGGCAGCTGGTCGAGCCGCGCGCAGGAACGCAGGAACTGGGCGCTGGCGAATGGATTGGTCGGGTTCGGCCGCATCGGCGTGGATCCTGGTGCGGCCGCAAGCATAGCCGGCTGCCTCGTCGGCGTGCCAATCACGGTGCCGGACTGTAGAATCGCGCGCTGGATCGCATCCATGCCGTTGCCGCGGTTCCGCGTTGGGGCACTGCCACGGCCGTCTTTTTCCGGAGTCCTAGCACAATGAAGCATGTTCTGCTCGCCGCCGTCCTGTGTGCGCCTTTCGCGGCCATGGCCGCCGAGGCGAACGGGAATCCCTTCACCCAGGGCAGCGCGGAAGCCGGCGCCGCCAAGGCGACCGCCTGCGTCGCCTGCCACGGCCCCGGTGGCAACAGCGCCAATCCGGAGTGGCCGAAGCTCGCCGGCCAGGGCGCGCGTTACCTCTACGACCAGCTGAACTGGTTCAAGAACGGCCAGCGCGTCAATCCGCTGATGAACGCCCAGGCCGCGGCGCTGTCGGACCAGGACATGCGCGACCTCGCCGCCTATTTCGCGGCGCAGCCATTCGTGCCGGGCGTGGCCAGCGAGGCCGCGATCCCGGTCGCGCAGAAGCTGTACCGCAGCGGCGATGCCGCGCGCGGCCTGCCGGCCTGCGCCGCCTGCCACGGCCCGAGCGGCGCCGGCGTCGTGCCTTCGGGCTATCCGCGCATCGGCGGCCAGCATGCCAAGTACGTCGGCAACGTGCTGCGCGTGTTCCGCACCGAATCGGCCAAACCGCTGCCGGACGGGAACCTGAAGACCATGGCCGCGGTCGCAGCCAAGCTCTCCGATGCGGAGATCGACGCCCTGGCGTCCTACGTCAACGGTCTTCAGTAAGGATTCGACATGCGCTCCATGATCCGCGGCGGTGCGGCTGCCTTCTTCGCGTTGTTCGCGTTCGCCTGCTCCGCGCAGGACACCGCCACGTTCACCGAAGGCAAGGAGTACAAGAAGGTCCGCGAGGTGCAGCAGCCCGCGGATCCCAAGCGCATCGAGGTCGCGGAATTCTTCTGGTACGGCTGCCCGCACTGCTATGCCTTCGATCCGACGATCGAGGCCTGGGCGAAGCGGCGCGCCGGCGACGTGGACTTCGTGCGCGTGCCCAGCACGCTGGGCCGCAAGGAAGGCGTGCTGCACGCCAAGGCGTTCTACACGGCCGAGGCGCTCAACGTCGGCGAGAAGATGCACAAGCCGCTGTTCGAGGCGATCCAGCAGGATCACATGCCGCTGAACTCCGAAGACCAGATCCAGTACGTGTTCAACAAGAACACCGGCATCCTGCCGGACGTGTTCAACGCGACGTTCCGGGGTTTCGCCGTGGATGCGCGCGTGCGCAAGGCCGAGCAGCTGGCGATGAGCTACGGCATCAGCAGCGTGCCGACCGTGGTCGTCGGCGGCAAGTACGTCACCAGCGCGGCGATGGCGGGCGGCTTCGACCAGGCCACCAAGGCCATCGACTTCCTCATCGACAAAGTGCGCAAGGAACGTGCGGGCCGCTGACAGGCGACAACGTACCGGCGGCCTGATCGCCCGGCTCCTCGCCGGGCTTTTTGTTGGAGGCGCCGTCCCGGCCGCCGCGCCGGCATCGGTGATGCCGCCGCTGGCGACCACCGAGATCGCCTGCCAGTTGATCGGCGGGCGCCTGCAGAGCGTCGGCGTCGAGCGCTGCCTCAGGGCCGGCGTGCAGATGGCCGACGGCGCCAGCGCGCACGGCGTGCCGCTGCTGTACCGCGATTACCCGCCGACCTCGCGGCGCACGACGCCCAAGCGCGTGCTGATGCTCGGCGGCATCCACGGCGACGAGCTGTCGTCGGTCAGCATCGTGTTCCAGTGGATGGAACATCTGGCGATGAGCCGCTTCCAGCCGTTCCACTGGCGGGTCTATCCCTGCGTCAATCCCGACGGCCTGCTGATCCGGCCGCCGACGCGAGTCAATGCCAACGGCGTCGATCTCAACCGCAACTTCCCGACCCGGGACTGGCAGACCGACGCGCTCGCCTACTGGGAGACGCGCACCGGGCGCGACCCGCGCCGTTTTCCCGGCCCGCACGCGCTGTCGGAACCGGAGACACGCTGGCTGGTGCGGGAGATCCAGACCTTCAAGCCCGACGTCATCGTCTCGGTGCACGCGCCGTTCGGCGTGCTCGACTTCGACGGCCCGCGCGAGCCGCCGGAACGCTTCGGCTTCCTGCACCTGCACCAGCTCGGCACCTACCCCGGCTCGCTGGGCAATTTCGCCGGCATGAACATCGGCGTGCCGGTGATCACGCTGGAGCTGCCGCACGCCGGCATCATGCCCAGCGCGCAGCAGCAGCAGCGCATCTGGGCCGACATGCTGGCCTGGCTGGAGAAGAACCTGCAGGAGGAGGCGCCGTTGTACTTCCGCCTCGAAGATCATCCCTGGAACGGGGCGCGCTGAAAAGCCGTTTCCAGCCGCGCGCGGGACGGCCGCCGGAAAGCGGCGGGCGCGACTACTGATTGACCTCGCGGACGATCTGCCAGCTGCCAGAGCCGTTGCGGCGCCAGAACTGGTTCTTGCGCGTGGTCACCGCGTAGTTGTCGGAGCTGTATTCCATCTGGAACTCGGCCATGTAGATCTCGTCGCCGGTGCCGGGATACTGGAACACGCTGATGTCGCTCAGACGCACGTCGATGAACTTCTTGGACGCATTGACCCGTCGCTTGTGCGCGGCAAACGCCTTGCGGTCCATGCCATCCACCGTGAAGTCGTCCGCGTAGTACGCGAGGTAGCCCTCGGTGTCCTTGCTCGACCACTTGCGCCGCCAGTCCTCGATCCGCTTGAGGAAGCTGTCGCGCAGGGTTTCGACCTTGCCGGCGGGCACCCAGTCCAGCTGGTCGCTCAACAGTACCGGCGTGCGCCCGAACTTGACGTAAGCGCGCAGTGCGTCGAGATCCGCGTTGGCCATCGTCACGCAGCCCTCGCTCGACCGCGGTGGCCGTGTATAGGTGTCGCGCGGCACGCCGTGCAGCCAGATGCCCGAACCGGTGCGCTTGTTGAGCGTGTCCCAGGCGTTCGGATAGTCGAGTGGCAGCGCGCCGGCACCGTACAGCTCCGGCAGCGCCTCGTCGCCGATCCACTGGGTGACGTGATACAGGCCGACCGGGGTGCGCAGGTCGCCGGCGGTCTGCTTGCCATAGCCGTTGCGCCCCATCGCGGCGTAGTGGTGACGCACCACGTGCATGCCGCTGCCGTCGTTCTGGACCACGTACAGCCGCGCCTTCGGCAGATCGACGACGACGGCGTGCTCGAAGCCGCGCGACAGCTGCAGGAATGCACTGGGCACCAGCCCTGGCGCCGGTGCCGAACGTTCGCCGGCCAGGCGCATGCGCGCTTCCTCGGCCAGATCGCGCAGGCGCGGGTCGGTGTCCGGTCCCTGCGGAATCAGGGCGTCGCGGCGCACGCCGGCGAGCGCGGCGAGCAGCTCACCGTAGAACAGCTGGCCGAGACGGAAGGTCGGCTCGCGACGGGTCAGGGATTCCAGCGCCGACAGCGCGTCGCTGGCGCGGCCGGCACGCAGCAGATCGACCGCGGCGCTGAACTGCTGTTCCGGCCCCTGCTGGGCGCCCGCGGTGCCCGCGAGCGCGACGGCGAACAGGGCAGCGGTGGCGGCTGCGCGTATCGAAGCGGTCATCGTCGTGGCGGCGCAGTGTCCCGATCAGCGCGTGTACTCGCGGGCGATCTTCCAGCCGCCCGCGGTCAGCACCATGTCCAGCGCCTTGGCCGTGACGTCGGCGAAGGTATCCGACTCGTATTCCTGACGGAAACTGACCTGCACCTGCTTGTCGTTGACGGCGTTGAACTGCAGATCGCGGGCGGCGACGCGGATGCGCCTGGGTTTGCCGATGCGGTCGCGGCGCTGCGCCTCCCAGGCACTGCGCGACAGGCCCGCTTCCGGCGTGAACGTGTCCGCATAGGCGGCGAAGTAGGCGTTCAGGTCCTGCTTCGACCAGGCGCCGGTCCAGGCGTCGATCGCGCGCTGGACCGCCGCGCGCGTTTCGGCGTCCGCGGCGGGCGGCGTGCTGGTCTGCACGGCGGTCGTCGGAGCGGCCACGGCCGGTGCGGTGGCCGGGGCCGGCTGCGCCTTGGGCGCGACGGCCGGGGCGGCGCTGCTGTCGAGCTGGTTGATCAGCGACAGCTTGCGGCGCAGCATCTGGTTCGACTCGTCCAGCGCCAGCGCGCGGTTGTAGGCCGCGCCGGCCAGCGCGGCGTAGATGTCGCCCAGATTCTCGTGGGCGGTCGCGTAGCTCGGATGGGTCGCCAGCGCCGCTTCCAGCGCCTCGCGTGCCTTGTCGTAGTCGCCCTGTGCGGCGTACAGGACGGCCAGGTTGTTGTACGGTTCCGGCAGCTGCGGATAGTCGCGCGTCAGGTCGGCGAACACGCGGATCGCGTCCTTGTTGCGGTCCAGACGCACCAGCGCCAGGCCGCGCATGAAGCGCGCCTCCGCGTCCTGCGGGTTCTTGCCCAGGTGCTTGTCCAGCAGCTGCAGCGCGTCGCCCGCCTTGCCCTGCTCGATGAGGACCTGGGCTTGCGTGGAGACGCTGTCCGCGAACGCGGCGGGCGACAGGAGCAGGACCGCGGCGAGTACGGCGGTGCGGCGGAGCGCGGACATGCGGGAAAACCCCCTCTTGCGAAGCGTGTTTCGACTGGGCGCAACTATACCAGTTCGAGCCGCCGATTCCCCCGGTGGAAACGGGAACGCGCGGCCGTTCAGTAAATCCGCGGCGTGCCCGGCGGCAGCCCCTTGAAACGCTTGTGCACCCAGAAGTACTGCAGCGGCGCCAGCGCGATGCCGTCCTCGATCACGTGGTTGATCCGGGTCGCGTCGGCGAGGTCGTCATCGGTCGGAAAGCCGGTCAGCGCCGGCAGGATGTGCACGCGGTAGCGGCCGCCGACACGCTGCGGGAAATAGGGCACCACCTTGGCCCGGCCCATCTGCGCGAGGCGCGCGGTCGCGGTGATCGTGCGTACCGGCACGCCGAAGAAGGGCGCGTGCACGCTCAGCTTCTTGTCGAGGGTCTGGTCGGGCGCGTACCAGATCGCATGACCGCTGCGCAGCGCGCGCACCAGCGGGCGCAGATCGTTGCGCGCCAGCGCCGGCAGGCCGGAGCGGCCTTCGCGCCAGTGGTGCATCAGGTAGTCCATCACCGCGTTGTTGTACGGCCGGTACATCGCGTGGAAGCGCACGCCGGCCAGGCACAGGAAGCGCGCGCCCAGTTCGAGCGTCGTGAAATGGCCGGTCAGCAGCAGCGCGCCGGATCCGTCCGCCATCGCCGCCTTCAGGTTGTCCAGGCCGACGACCTCGCCGAGCCGGCGCAGGCGCCAGTCCGGCGCGAACCAGGCCAGCGCGGTCTCGAACACGCCCCTGCCCATCTCGGCGAAGTGCTGGCCGACGCGGCGTTCGCGCTCGGCCTCGGACAGCTGCGGAAAGGCGACACGCAGATTGACGCGCACCACGGCACGGCGGCGCTTGAGCAGCACGCCGGCGAGCCGGCCCAGCCCGGCGCCCAGCGTTCTCTGCACCGCAATCGGCAGCCAGCTCAGCATCCAGACGCAGGCGACCGCCAGCCAGGTCGGCCAGTGTCGGGGGTGCAGCAGGGCGGCTTCGAACGCGGGCGCGGCCATCGGTGCATTGTAACGGTCGCGTTGTGGCGGCCGCGGCGACACCGCTACGCTGTGCGGATGCGTGTCGTCTATACGGTCCTGCTGTACCTGCTCACGCCCTTCGTGCTGCTGCGCCTGCTGTGGCGCTCGCGCGAGCTGGCCGGCTACCGGCAGCGCATCGGCGAACGCTTCGGCTTGGTGCCGCGTCCGCCGCAACCGATCGCGGTGTGGGTGCATGCGGTCTCGGTCGGCGAGTCGCTGGCGGCGCTGCCGCTGATTCGCGCGCTGATCGAGCGTCACGGGCCGGGCCGCGTGCTGGTGACGACGACCACACCGACCGGTTCCGCGCGGGTGTGCGCGGCGCTCGGCGACCGGATCGTGCACGTGTATGCGCCTTATGACCTGCCCGACGTCGTCGCACGCTTTCTCGGACGCATGCGCCCGCAGCGCGTCGTCGTCATGGAAACCGAGCTGTGGCCGAACCTGTTCCGCGCACTGGCCCGGCGACGGATTCCACTGATCATCGCCAACGCGCGCCTGTCGCCGCGCTCGTTCCGGGGTTACGGCCGCGTGCGCGGCTTCACTGCATCGACGCTGGCCGACTGCACGCGCATCGCCGCGCAGAGCGAGGCGGATGCGCAGCGCTTCCGCGCGCTCGGCGCGCCGGCGGAGCGTATCAGCGCACTGGGCAACATCAAGTTCGACCAGGCCGTGCCGGAGGCGCAGATCGCTGCAGGGCAGGCGCTGCGCGGACGTCTGGGTGCGCAGCGGCCGGTGTGGATCGCGGCGAGCACCCATGAGGGCGAAGAGGACGCGGCGCTCGCGGCGCACCGCCTGTTGCTGCAGTCCCGGCCTGACGCACTGCTGATCCTGGTGCCGCGCCATCCGCAGCGCTTCGACGCGGTGGCGCGGCTGGTCGAGAAATCAGGCCTGAGCTGTACACGCCGCAGCGCTATGGATACGGCTCACCCCTCACGTCTCGCGCCGCATGTGCTGCTCGGCGACAGCATGGGCGAGATGTTCATGTACTTCGCCGCCGCGGACCTGGCCTTCGTCGGCGGTTCTCTGGTGCCGGTCGGCGGTCATAACGTGCTGGAGCCGGCGCAGCTCGGCAAGCCGGTGCTGTTCGGCCAGCACATGCACAACTTCGTCGCCGCGCGCGATCTGCTGCTCGAAGCCGGCGGCGGCCTGCAGATCGACGCAGCCGGTCTTGCCGCAGTGCTGCGTTCGTTGCTGGCCGACACCGCGCGGCGCGAGGCGATGGGCAGCGCAGCGCGCGCCGCCGTCGCGGCCAACCGCGGCGCCTGCGACCGGCTGCTCGCGCTGATCGAAGCGGCGTGAACGCGGTGCGGGTACCGGGCTTGCGCCACCGCGTGCAGGCGGCTTGAATCCATCGCCATGAGAACGCTCGTCTCGAATGCGCTGCTGCGGCTGGCCGCGCTCGCCGTGCCGGTCGCACTGTACGCACAGCCCCCTGCGACCGTGCAGGTCGTGCACCCCGAGAAGCTCGACTACCGCGCCGACCCGAACGTCCCCGGTGTCGGCATCGCCGTCGTCGCCGGCGACCCCAAGACCGGGCCTTACACGATTCGCGCCCGCTTCGCGCCGCACACGCAGGCCGCCCCGCATCGCCATCCCGACACGCGCACGGTGACGGTGCTCGGCGGTTTCTACTACTTCGCGGAAGGCGCGCAGTTCGACGCCGCGAAGCTTCGGCCGTTCACACCCGGCACCGTGCTCGTCGTCCCCGCCGGCACGCCGCACTTCAGCGCGGCGGGCGAGGTGGAAACGGTCGTGCAGGAATCAGGCGTTGGGCCGACACGGTTGGAGCTGATGCAGCCGTCACCCTGAGAGGTGCATCGCATCGCCCAGGTTGACCGTGGCTTGAACCGAACGCACGCGCGTCACCGCATTGCGCCATCCCGCATACAGCCGTTCCGCACGATCGCGCGCCATCGCCGGCGTGAAGCGCCGATCGGCCTGCCAGAGCTTGGCGATGTCGTCGAGCGAGTCATAGACGCCGCTCTGCAGCCCGGCGAGGAAGGCCGCGCCCAGCGCGGTGGTCTCGACGGTCTGCGGACGCACGACGGGGATCTGCAGGACGTCGGCGAGGCATTGGGTGAGCCAGTCGTTGACGACCATGCCGCCGTCAACACGCAGCTCGGTCGGGGCGACGGCGTCCTGCGCCATCGCCTGCAGCAGGTCGTTGGTCTGGTAGCAGACGGATTCGAGCGCGGCGCGGACGATGTGGGCGATGCCGGTGTCGCGGGTCAGGCCGAAGATCGCACCGCGCGCTTCGGGATCCCAGTACGGCGCGCCCAGGCCGGTGAAGGCGGGCACGAGGTAGACGCCCTGCGTGTCCTCGATCGACTTGGCGAGGCTCTCTGTGTCGCCGGCGGCCTTGATCAGGTGCATCGCGTCGCGCAGCCATTGCACGGCGGCGCCGGCGACGAAGATGCTGCCTTCGAGCGCGTAGGTCGGGCGGCCGTTCAGACGGTAGGCGACGGTCGAGAGCAGGCGGTTCTTCGACAGGCGCAGCTCATCGCCGGTGTTCAGCACCATGAAGCAGCCGGTACCGTAGGTGGACTTGATCATCCCGGGGGCGAAGCAGGCCTGGCCGACGGTCGCGGCCTGCTGGTCGCCGGCGATGCCGCCGATGCGGATCGGTGCGCCGAACAGCGCGGCATCGGTTGAACCGAAGTCCGCCGCCGAGTCGAGCACCGTCGGCAGCAGCGCGCGCGGCACCTGGAAGAAGTCCAGCAGTTCGTCGTCCCAATCCTGCGTGCGCAGGTTGAACAGCGCGGTGCGGCTGGCGTTGGTGGCGTCCGTGGCGTGCACGGCGCCGCCGGTGAGCTTCCACAGCAGCCAGCTGTCGATGGTGCCGAAGGCCAGTTCGCCCTTCTCGGCGCGGGCGCGCGCGCCGGGCACCTGGTCGAGCAGCCAGGCGATCTTGGTCGCGGAGAAATAGGGATCGAGCAGCAGGCCGGTACGCGCGTTGAGCCAGGCGGAGCGGTCCTGGTGCTGCTGGCAGAAGGCGCTGGTGCGGCGGTCCTGCCAGACGATCGCGCGGTGGATCGGCCGGCCGGTGGCGCGCTCCCAGATCACCGTGGTTTCGCGCTGGTTGGTGATGCCGATGCCGGCAACTGCCTTCGCGTCCAGTCCGGATTTCTGCAAGGCCTCGCGCACGCAGGCCAGGGTGTCGTCCCAGATGCGGTCGGCGTCGTGCTCGACGTGACCCGGCTGCGGGAAGTGCTGCGGCAGCTCGCGCTGCGCCATCGCCTGCTTGCGGCCGAGCCGGTCGAAAACGATCGCACGGCTGCTCGTGGTGCCCTGGTCGATCGCCAGCAAGGCTGTCATCGGACGCTCCTCCGTGTATGCCAAACTTGCGTTCGAGAGCCGCAAGTGACGGCCGTTCTTGAGTCCGGGGGAAGTTACACCGTGCGCAGTACGCAATTCCAGCTGAATCTGGACCGGCACCGCTTCGCGCATGTCCATGCGTGGCTGCCCGACGCGGAACCCGGCGCGGTGGTACAGCTCATCCACGGCATGGCCGAGCACGCCGGCCGCTACGCGCGGCTGGCGCAAGCGCTGACCGCATCCGGCCATGCCGTCTATGCGCAGGATCTGCCGGGCCACGGCCGCAGCGTCCGCTCCACCGACGAGCTGGGCCACACCGCCGACCACGACGGCTGGCGCATCACGCTGTCGGCGATCAATGCCGTGCGCGGCGAGATCGAGCGCCGCCATCCGCGGTTGCCGCTGTTCATGTTCGGCCACAGCCGCGGTTCGTTCCTGTTGCAGCATTATCTGGTCGAGCACGGCGCGGACCTGGCTGGGGCGGTGCTGTCGGCGAGCTGCGCGGACATGGGGCCGCTGCGGCCGGTCGGCCTGGCGCTGGTCCGCGCCGAGGCTCTGTGGTTCGGCCGTCGCCATCCGAGCGCGGTCGGCGAGGCGCTGGCCTTCCGGGATTTCAACCGCCGCTTCAAGCCGACGCGCACGGCCTTCGACTGGCTGTCGCGCGACGCCGCGGAGGTGGACAAGTATGTCGCCGACCCGCTGTGCGGTTTCCGCTGCTCGACCGCGACCTGGATCGAGCTGCTCGAAGCCGGCGCGCAGCTTTCCGACCCGCAGCGGCTGGCGCGCGTCCCGAAGACGCTGCCGGTGCTGCTGATCAACGGTGCCGCCGACCCGGCCTGCCGCGGCGCAGCCGGTGCACGCGGGCTGGAACGGCTCTACCGCGACACCGGTCTGACCGACGTCACTCTGAAGATCTATCCCGATGCCCGCCACGAACTGCTCAACGATCTCTGTCGCGACGCGGTCACGGCCGATGTGCGCACGTGGCTGGACGCGCATCGTCCGCATTGAGTGGGGGGCCCTGTTCGCGGCACTGCTGGCGTCGCTGGGCAGCGCGGCGCAGGCCGCGCCCAGGGCCGACCTCTGGCCGCGATGGACGGTCCATGACGAGTCGTCCGTCCGCAGCGTCGATCACGTCGTCTGGGACACGTTCCTGAGCCGGTACGTGCAGAGTTCCGCGGACGGCATCCACCGGCTGCCGTATGCGCGCATCGATCCGGCGAACCGGGCGGTCCTCAAGCACTACGTGCAGCGACTGGAGTCGGTGCCGGTGTCGCGGCTCGCCCGCGCCGAGCAGCGCGCGTACTGGATCAACCTGTACAACGCGCTCACGGTCGATACGGTGCTCGACCATTACCCGGTGGACAGCATCCTCAGGATCAACATCTCGCCGGGCTGGTTCGCGCGCGGGCCATGGCGCCGCAAGCTGCTGCGCATCGAGGACGAGGACGTGTCGCTCGACGACATCGAGCACCGCATCCTGCGGCCGATCTGGCAGGATCCGCGCACGCACTACGCGCTGAACTGCGCGTCACTGGGCTGTCCGAACCTGCAGGACCGCGCCTACACCGCGGCGAACCTGGACGCTCTGCTGGATGCCGCCGCGCGTGCCTACGTCAATCATCCGCGCGGCGCGCGCGTCGAGCGCGGCAAGCTGTACGTGTCCAGCATCTACGCCTGGTTCAAGGCAGACTTCGGCGGCAGCGACGCCGGCGTCATCGCCCATCTGCGCCGGTACGCGGCGCCGCCGCTGGCGCAACAGCTCGCCGGCATCTCGTCGATCGCCGGCGACGCCTACGACTGGGCGCTCAACGACGCGCGCTGAGCGAGGACCCGGGCAAGCCCAATGGGCATGCCCGGCTGCGCGCGCATGACCCGGATCAGAACGTCAGGCTCAGCGCCGCGAACAGCTGGCGGCCGCTGATCTGCTGCGTGAAGTAGGTGCCGGGGAAGAACGGCGCGTCCACCGAGCGGCTGAGCACGCGCTCGTCGGTCAGGTTGGCGCCGCCGACCGACACCGACCAGGTCTGCTCGGCGTTCGACAGGATGAAGCGCGCGGAATACAGGGTGTAGGGATCGACGTGCGCATTCACGTCGAGGTCGGTGTCGGTGTACTGGTCGCCCTGGTAGATGAGGTCGCCGGACAGCTTGCCGACGAAGCGGCCGAGCGGGATCGTCAGCACCGGCGTCAGCGTGCCGGTGGCGCGCGGCGCGTAGGCGATGCGCTGGCCGCCCAGATCCTGTTTCGCGCCGACCTGCAGCGCGCCGGTCTCGGGGTTGCGGATCGGCGCCGGCGCGCCGGCGTACTCGTCGTAGCGCGCGTCGAGCAGGCCGATCGAGGCCATCAGCGTCAGCGGCTCCCAGGGCGTCAGCCACATCAGGTCCGCCTCCAGGCCCTTGGAGCGCGCCGCGGCGGCGTTGCTGACGTCGAAGAACACGCCGTTGAAGGCCAGCACCTGCAGGTTGTCGAACTTGGTCTGGTACAGCGTCGCGTTGATGCGCAGCGTGCGGTCGAACCACTGCGACTTGATGCCCAGCTCGACGGTCTGCGCGTTCTCCGGCTCGTACTCGAGGTCCTGGTCGGTGAACGAGATCGCATTGAAGCCGCCGCTCTTGAAACCCTTGGCCCACGAAGCATAGAAGCCGACGTCGGCGTTGGCGAAATACTGCAGCGTGATCTTCGGCGAGTAGTCGCTCTCGCTGCGGCGCAGGTCGGGCTTGGTGTAGTTGTCGGCCTGCAGCAACGTCGCCATCGCGCAGGGCGGAGCGAGACTCGGATCGGGTGCCGCGTCCTTCTGCCGACAGTGCGCGTTGCCCGCGGACAGCACCTGCTTGCGCTCGGTGCTGTAGCGCAGGCCCGGCGTCAGCGCCCAGTGCTCGCCCAGTTCCCAGGTGAGCTGGCCGAACAGCGCGACCGCATCGACACGCTGGTCGTAGTCGAACTGGTACCAGTCGTCGCCGATGCCGGCGGCGAGCAGCTCGCCGATCAGCGGGATGCCGGGGATGCTCTGCCCGTCCGAGCACAGCGCCGGATTGAGCAGGGGCTGCAGCACCGGGTCGAGCGAGTCGTCCACGCTCGCGTTGCAGCCGGCGAGCTGGCGGAAATCCGAAGTCAGCAGGTACGAGCCCAGATCCTGCCCGGCCAGCACGCGCGCGAACAGCGTGTAGTCGGAGCGGTAGAAGAAGGCGCCGGCGACGAACTCGGCGCCGGTGCCCAGGCCGAACAGGCTGCCGGCGTTGCCGTGGAAGCGCAGCTCGGCGCTGAGCTGCTTGTGATCCTCGTGGCTGTCGAGCCGCGAGATGTCGGCGGGCGAGACGTCCAGCTCGTTGAGCTGGTCGATGTAGAAGGTCGAATAGCCGAGCACCAGCACCGAGGTCAGCTCGTCGAGACCGGCGACCTCGCCGAGCTGCCACTGCGTGTTGAGCGCGACGGTGTCGTGGCCCTTGTCGAGAGTGCCGGGCGTATCGAACGAGGTGCGGAAGTTGTACGGATCGTCCTCGATGTCCGGATCGAAGGGCTCCAGATAGGCGCGCGTGTCGTCGTCGAGCTTGTAGAGCTGGAACGGCCAGAACGCCGTGTGCGTCTCCGAGGTCTGCAGCAGCAGTTCGGTGCGCAGTTCCGGCGCGACATACCAGCGCGCGCGGATGCGGCCGGCCTGCTGGTCCATCTTCTCCTCGTCGCGGTCCAGGTACTGGTTGTAAACCTCGCCGTCCTGGCGTCGCCACAACACCGCCGCGCGCGCGCCACCCCAGTCGCCGAGATCGCCGCCGATCGCCGCTTCGAGGCGCTGCGCGCCGTTCGAACCGTGGGTGTAACGGCCGGTGGTGGTCAGTTCGCCCTCGGGCGCGACGCTGCTGACGTTGAACACGCCGGCGACGGTGTTCTTGCCGAATAGCGTGCCCTGCGGGCCGCGCAGCACTTCGACACGATCGACGTCGAACATCGACTCGGTGAAATAGCCGGCGCGCCCGTAGTAGATCTCGTCCTGCACCAGGCCGACCGAAGCCTCGAAGCTCGGATTGAAGGAGTTGGTGCCGAAGCCGCGGATGAACATCTGCGGCGAGCCCAGATCGTCGGAATCGACGCGCACGTTGGGCACGTACAGCGAGACTTCGGCCAGGTCCTGCGCACCGACCTCGGCGATGAATTCGCCGCCGACGGCGGTGACCGAGATCGGCACCTTCTGCAGCGACTGCCGGGTCTTCTGCGCGGTGACGACGATCTCCTCGATCTGGCGCGGCTCTTCGCTGTCGGACGCGGCCGGTGGCGGTGCCGGCGCGCGCAGCGGCTCGACCGCGATCGTGGTCAGCGACTCGGCCGTGGGCAGCGCCGGTGACTCGGCCTCGTCGGCCGGCGGGCGGTCGTCGATCGGTGCGTCGTCAGCGTCCTCCTGTGCGACGGCCGCAGCGCCGATCAGCAATGCCAGCACCGCCACGATGCCGCGATTGAAGCCCTTCATCCCCGATTCCCTCGATTCATGCCCTGTCCGCACCCGGCGGCGAGATGCACGCGGCGTGCCGCGTCGCGCGTCGCGTATAGGCCGGATTTGCCAGCGCCCGCGCGTTGACACGCAACATAGCCGCGCGGTGCAATCCCCGGTAGAGGTAAGAATGGCCCAGTGCGCACGCACGGGTCCGCGCCCCCTTCCGACTGCGACCGAATGAACGCGATGAACCGCCTGCATGTGGGCCTGTGCGCGCTGACGCTGCTGGCGAGCGCCTGCGGCAAGTCCGAATCCCCGCCGCCGGCAGCACTGCCGGCGACCGCCGTCGCGGCACCGGTCGCCGCCGACCCGGCGGTGCAGCGCCTCTACGAGCAGACCTGCAAGGCCTGCCACGGCGTACCGGGCACCGGCGCGCCGCTGGCCGGCGACGCCGCGGCCTGGGCACCGCGTGTCGCGCAGGGCCTGGACACGCTGCTCGATCACACGATCAACGGCTACAAGGGCATGCCGCCGCTGGGCTCCTGCGGCGATTGCAGCGAGGACGAGTTCCGCGCGCTGATCCGCCACATGGCGCAGCTGCCATGAAGCGCCGGGAGTTCCTGGCCGGCGCTGCCGGCCTGCTGACCGCCGGCACGCTGGCCGGCTGCGACGATCACGGCGCGTCGAGGATGCCGCAGGCGCCGGCGGCGGCCATCGGCCCCGACGGCAGGAAGCGCCTGCCGTGGCAGAACTGGTCCGGCTATCGATTCGGCATGCCCGCCGAGCGCGCCGCGCCGGTCAGCGAGGACGAGCTCGCCGAGCTGCTGAAGAAGACGCCCGCGCCGATCCGCCCGGCCGGCGCCGGACACTCCTTCACGGAACTGGTGCCCACCGACGGCACGCTGCTGTCGCTGCGCAACTTCAGCGGCCTGATCGCGCACGACGCATCAGCACTGACGGCGACCCTCGGGGCCGGCACCAAGCTCGGCCAGATCGGCGAACTGCTCGACCCGATCGGTCAGGCGCTGCCCAACATGCCGGACATCGACCAGCAGACGATCGCCGGTGCGACGGCGACCGGCACGCACGGCACCGGCCAGACCCTCGGCGCACTGCATGCCTACGCGACTGCGCTGCGCCTGGTGACGCCGCGCGGCGAGATCATCGACTGCTCGCGCACGCAGCATCCGGAGATCTTCGACGCCGCGCGCGTGTCGCTCGGCAGCCTGGGCGTGATCACGCAGTTCACGCTGCAGAACGTGCCGACGCACCGGCTGAAGCGCCGTGTCTGGCTGGAGCCGATCGACGCACTGGTCGAGCGCTTCGACGAACGGGCCGCGGCCCATCACAGCTTCGAGATCTACTACATCCCGTTCTGCAGCCATGGCGTCGCCATCGCCATCGATCCGACCGACGAGCCGCTGCGGCCACGCGGGGCGGAGCAGGACAACAACGCGGTGATGGAGATGAAGAAGCTGCGCGACCTGGTCGGCTGGTGGCCCGCGCTGCGCCGCCGCCTGCTTGATCTGGCGACGCAGGACTTCCAGCCGGAGGAGGCGGTCGATCTCTGGTACCGCATCTTCCCGTCGAGCCGCGAGGTGCGCTTCAACGAGATGGAGTACCACCTGCCGCGCGAGGCACTGCTGCCGGCGTTCAAGCAGGTGCGCGCGCGCGTCGAGGCGCATCACCCCGAGGAGTTCTTCCCGATCGAGCTGCGCGTGGTACGCGGCGACGACGCCTGGCTGTCGCCGTTCCACGGCCATGACCGCTCCGGCTCGATCGCGGTGCATCGGTATTACAAGGAAGACCCGCTGCCGTATTTCGCCGACATCGAGCCGATCTATCAGGCCTACGAGGGCCGTCCGCACTGGGGCAAGATGAACACGCTCGATGCGAAGACCTTCGCGCAGCGCTATCCGAAGTGGCGCGAGTTCCTCGACGTGCGCGCGGCGCTCGATCCGGACGGACGCATGCTCAATCCCTATCTGCGCAGGGTGTTCGGCCTTGCCTGATCTCAAGCGCCGCCTGCTGCTCGGCGCAGCGATCGCCGCACCCTTCGCCGCGCTCGTGGCCGCCAAGCCGCGCGCCCGGTCCGGCGCGCACAGCGCGTATTTCCGCGCGCTGCAGGACGCGCTGCAGGACGCGGGACTGTTCCGGCCGACGCTGGTGATCGACCGCCAGCGCCTGGCGGACAACATCGAGCGTCTCAAGGCCCATCTGCCGGCGAACAAGCATTACCGCATCGTCGCCAAGTCGCTGCCGAGCCTGAAGCTGATCGAAACCGTGCGCGCGGCGACCGGCACCGACCGCCTGATGGTGTTCGACCAGCCGTTCCTCAACTTCGTCGGCGCGCAGATGGCCGATGCGCGCGTGCTGCTCGGCAAGCCGATGCCGGCCGGGGCGGCGCGGCGCTTCTTCGCACAGCACCACAATGCCGCCTTCGATGCGGCGGCGCAGATCGAGTGGCTCATCGACACGCCGCAACGGCTCGCGGAGTACCGCGATCTGTCCCAGGCGCGCCGCGGCGACGGCCTCGGACCGATGCGCATCAATCTGGAGATCGACGTCGGCCTGCACCGCGGCGGCTTTCGCAGCGCGCAGGCGGTCGCCGAGGCGGTGCGCGAGATCGACACCGTGCAGAGCCTCGAATTCTCCGGCTTCATGGGCTACGAGGCGCACGCCTCGAAGATCCCGGACGTGCTCGGCGGCCCGCGCGGCGCGCTGGCCCGGGCGATGGCGTTCTACGCCGAGTGCATCGACGCCGCGCGCGCGGCGCAGGGCGCGCGCTTCGATGCCGACGCGCTGACACTCAACGCCGGCGGCAGCTCGACCTACCAGCTCTACGACGAAGCCGCGCCCTGCAATGAACTGGCGATGGGCTCGGGCCTGGTGATGCCGACCGACTTCGACAAGCCGACGCTCGCCGATCACCTGCCCGCCTGCTTCATCTCCACGCCGGTGCTCAAGGCGCTGGACCGCACCGAGTTGCCGGGCCTGGAAGCGATGACCGGTTTGTTCCGCGCCTGGGATCCGAACACCGCGCGCGCGTTCTATCTCTACGGCGGCTACTGGCTCGCCGACGCGGTGTCACCGCCGGGACTGCAGCGCAACGCGATCTGGGGCCACTCGACCAACCAGGACCTGCTCAACGGCTCGACCGGCGTGCAGCTCAACGTCGGCGACCACGTCTTCCTGCGGCCGCATCAGTCGGAGTTCGTGTTCCTGCAGTTCGGCGACCTCGCCGTGTACGACGACGGCCGGATCGTCGATGCCTGGCCGGTGTTCCAGCCGGGGGCTTAGGGTCAGGCGCGCAGCACACCAAACGGCGCGGCCAGCAGCTGGTCACCAAAGCCGATGACGGCATCGCCGTCGTACAGAACGATCCCCAACCGGAACGCCGAGCCCGTGGCCTGGGCGAGCCTCTTCAAGCCGGTGAAGTCGGCCGGGTACACGCTGGCCGCGGCCTTGACCTCGATACCGATCAGCTCGCCGGCCCCGTTCTCGATCACGAGATCGACTTCGTGCTGATCCTTGTCGCGGTAGTGATGCAGCACGTGGCTGTCATCCCCCGCGCCGGCCTGCTTCAGGAGTTCACCGAAGACGAAGCTTTCGATCAGTGCGCCCCACTGCCCGCGGTCGGCCGCGAGTTTCTGCGCCGTGAGCCCGCGCACGGCCGCGAGCAGGCCGGAGTCCAGGAAATGCAGCTTGGGCGTCTTGATCAAGCGGCTGAGCTTATTGCTGAACCAGGGCTCCAGTCTGCGGACCAGGAACAGCTGTTCCAGGATTCCGAGGTACTTCTGCGCGGTCTTGGCATCCAGGCCGATCTGTCCGCCGAGTTGTGCGAAGTTGGTGAGCTGGCCGGACTGGACTGCCAGCGCGCGCAGGAGTCGTGGCAACTGCTCGAGCTTCTCGATCTCCGCGATATCGCGGGCATCCCGGCGCACCACTGCAGCGACGTAGTCGCGCGTCCACGCGCGTCGCCGCGCCGGATCGGTACGAGTGCGCATTTCCGGGTAGCCCCCGGCAAGTACTTCTTCGACCAGCGCCTTCCCCGTCAGGGTATCCGTGAGCTTCGGGACGCTCCCGCCAAAGGCACGGCTCAGAAAGCGTCCCGCAGTGCGGCCCAGGATCTCCGTCTGCGCCAATGGCAGGAGGGTGATCACTTCCATGCGACCGGCCAGGCTCTCCGAAACGGCCGGAAGCGTCATGACATCCGCGGAGCCGGTCAGCAAAAAACGTCCGGGACGCCGGTCCTCGTCAACCGACTTCTTGATCGCGCGCAGCAGGCGCGGCGCACGTTGGATTTCATCGAGAATGACCGTGGAGTGCGGCCGCAGGAAACCGACCGGATCCGCCGATGCGGCGGCCAGCTGGGATTCATCGTCCAGAGTGATGTAGTCACGCTGCCGATCGCGGAACCCCTGCACGAGGGTGGTCTTTCCGCACTGTCGCGGGCCGCTGACCATCACCACAGGCGTGTCTCTCAGCGCCGCCGCGATACGGGCAGCCGCGGCGCGGGGATAGAGATGTTTCGCAGTCATCACGTCGTCCGTTCGCGCTCGAGGATCCGTCCAATACGGATTATAGGGCCGTCCAATCGGGATTGGAGATCCGTCCATTCCGGATCGTAAGGCCGTCCAATCCGGAGCGTGTGTCCGTCCGATCGGGATCGACGGCCTCGAAGGGCCCGCCAGAGGACGGCGTGAGGCGCCGATCAGCTCGCGCGCTGCGCCGGGCCGACGACGATCACCGGACCGGTCGGCTGGCCGGTCGGCGAGCCGCCGGGGGGTTCGCGCGACACCGCGAGCGCCGGCTGGGCGGGCATCGACATGCCGCGCGGCATCGGCATGTCGGCTTCGCCCTTCGCCGGCAGCAGGCCGAGCGAGACCGGCTTGCCGTCGGCGCCGATCACCCAGAGCTCCAGGCTCTCGCGCGCCGCGTCCATCGGGTAGTCGCCCATGCCGCTGACGCGGATGCGGCGGCGCTCCGGCGACAGCGTCACCAGCCACTGCGCCTTGCTGCCCCCGGGCTGCAGCAGCGCGACGTATGGCATCGGCTGCGGCACCGGCACTTCGACGCGCACGATCTGCACCGGCGGCGCCGGCGCGTGCACCTCGCGGTACAGGCCGAAAGCCAGCACCACCGACGCCGCCGTCGCGAGGGCCGACCACGCCTGCCAGAAGCGCAGCCGGCCGTCCGGCGCACCCCCCGTTGGTCGCAGCGGCACGACGCGCGCGCCGGACTCGATCTCGCGCTGGATCGCCGCCCAGACGATCTCGCGCGGCGCGACCGGCTTGAAGCCGGCGTGCAGCGCGGCCAGACGCCGTTCCCAGTCACTCACCTCGGCGCGCAGATCGGCGCGGGACTGCAGCAGCCGGACGAAACGCCGCCGCGCGCGGCCGGTCAGCGTGCCGAGCACGTACTCGGCGGCGAGCATCTGTCCGAGCCTGGCATTCACGTACTTCATTCGCCCAGGCACTCCCGCAGACGCTGCAGGCCGCGCCGCACCCAGCTCTTGATCGTGCCCAGCGGCGCCTCCATGCGGCGCGCCAGTTCCTGGTGGGTGTAGCCCTCGTAGTAGGCCAGCAGCACGCTGCGCCGCTGCTCGTCCGGCAAGCCTTCGAGACAGTGCTGCAGCCTGCCGATGCCTTCGCCTTCCACCGCCCGCGCCTCCGGGTCCGCGCCGCTGCTGTCGTCGGCGAACGCCGACGCATGATCCTCGCCCTCTTCGGGCAGCTCGACTTCCGGCCGTCTCATGCGCAGCAGGTCCAGCGCCCGGTAACGGGCGACCGTCATCAGCCAGGTCAGCGGCGCGCCCTTGTCGGGGCTGTAGGTGTCCGCCTTCTGCCAGATCTTCAGATAACAGTCCTGCAACGCTTCCTCGGCCCAGTCACGTCGCTGCAGGATACGCAGCAGCAGGCCGAACAGATGCGCGCTGCTGGCTTCGTACAGGCGACGGAACGCGGCCTGGTCGCCGGCGGCGGTGGCGGACAGCAGTTGTGCGAGTGCCGCGGCGTCGGCCATGCGGTGCGAACGGGGATGCGGAATGCGGACAGTCTACTGCAGCGGCTGGGCCAGCAGCCGGCGCAGCGTCTGTTCCCCGGGTTCGCGGAAGCGCTCGAGACCGATCTGCATCGCCTCGTGGCCGTTGACCGGCTGGGCGCGATAGCTGCCGAACAGGCGGTCCCACCAGGGCAGGTTGAAGCCGAAGTTGGAGTCCGTTTCCTGCCGGTGCACGGAATGGTGCACGCGGTGCATGTCGGGGGTGACGACGATCCAGCGCAGCACGCGATCCAGCGCCGGCGGCAGCCGCAGGTTGGCGTGGTTGAACATCGCCGTGCCGTTGAGCAGGGCCTCGAAGGCGACGACCGCCCACGGCGGCGCGCCCAGGGCGGCGACCGCGGCCATCTTGATCAGCATCGACAGCAGGATCTCGACCGGATGGAAACGCAGCGCCGTGGAGACGTCGAACGCGGTGTCGCTGTGATGCACGCGATGCAGGCGCCACAGCGCCGGCACGGCGTGGAAGATGCGGTGCTGCCAGTAGATCAGGAAATCGAGCGCGAGCAGCGCGACGACGCCCCGCACCGCATCCGGCAACGGCAGCAGGCGCAACAGGCCCCAGCCCTGCGCCTGCGCCCACTGCGCGGCGCCGACCGCACCGGCGCCGAGCAGCAGGCGCACGAGCAGACTGTCGATGGCGACCAGGCCGAAGTTCACCGGCCAGCGTGCGCGCACGCGGCGATCGTCTCGGCGACGCGGCCAGTGACGCTCGGCGAGGATCAGCGCGGCGAGCAGGACGACGAAGATCGTCAGGCGGAGTGCGGCATCGGCAGTCGGCATCGGTCGGCGCGGGTGCTGGAGGGGGCGTCGGTATAATCGGAGTCTATCCCCGGATCGGACAGTCCCCGTGAGCATCGGTTCATATCCCGCCACCCGCCTGCGCCGCACGCGCCAGGCCGGCTTCATCCGCGACATGGTGCGCGAGACGCGCCTCGCCCCGGCGCAGCTGATCCAGCCGCTGTTCGTCGCCGAAGGGCCGCTGTGCGGGCCGGTCGGCGCGATGCCGGGCGTGGTGCGCCACGACCTCGACGCGCTGGTGCGCGAGTGCGCCGCGCTGTACGCGCTGGGCATCCGTTCGGTCGCGCTGTTTCCGGTGACGCCGGCCGAGCGCAAGACGCCGGGCGGTGACGAGGCGCTCAATCCCGACAGCCTGATGTGCCGCTCGATCCGCGCGATCAAGCAGGTCGTGCCGCAGATCGGCATCGTCGCCGACGTCGCGCTCGATCCGTACACCAGCCACGGCCAGGACGGCGTGCTCGACGCGCGCGGCGACGTCGACAACGACGCCACCTGCGAGATCCTGCGCCGCCAGGCGCTGCTGTACGCGCGCTGCGGCGTCGATATCGTCGCGCCGTCGGACATGATGGACGGCCGCGTCGGCCACATCCGCCAGGTGCTGGAGCGCGACGGCCACAAGAACACGCTGATCCTGTCGTACGCGGCCAAGTACGCCTCCGCCTACTACGGTCCGTTCCGCGACGCCGTCGGTTCGGCGGGCAACCTGGGCAAGGGCGGCAAGGAGACCTACCAGATGGATCCGGCCAACGCCGACGAGGCACTGCGCGAAGTCGCGCTCGATCTCGCCGAGGGCGCCGACATCGTCATGGTCAAGCCGGGCATGCCGTACCTGGACATCATCCGCCGCGTGAAGGACCGCTTCGGCGTGCCGGTCGCCGCCTACCAGGTCAGCGGCGAGTACAGCATGCTCAAGGCCGCGGCGGCCAACGGCTGGCTCGACGAGAAGAAGGCCGTGCTCGAAGCCCTGACCTGCTTCCGTCGCGCCGGCGCCGACATGATCCTGACGTACCACGCCAGGGACGCGGCGCAGTGGCTGTGAGCCGGGCATGGGGAATCGCGGATGCGCCCCTCCGGTCACCGCGCCCGCCCATCTCCTGACGATTGCCGATTCACCATTCCCGATTCCCGTCTTCTCCATGGACCGCTACGCCGTCATCGGCCATCCCGTCGCGCACAGCAAGTCGCCGCGCATGCACGCGCAGTTCGCGCGGCAGACCGGGCAGGCGCTCAGTTACGACGCGGTCGAGGTCGAGCCCGAGGTGCTGCCGGCCGCACTGCAGGCGCTGCACGAACAGGGCTACCGCGGCCTCAACGTCACGCTGCCGCACAAGGTCGCGGTGATGGCGCTGTGCGAGTCGATCAGCGCGCGCGCGCAGATCGCCGGCGCGGTGAACACGCTGATCCGCACCGAGCATGGCTGGCGCGGCGACAACACCGACGGCGAAGGTTTCATCCGTGACCTGCACCGGCTCGGTTTCGGCGTCACCGGCCGGCGTGTGCTGGTCCTCGGCGCCGGCGGCGCAGTGCGCGGCATCCTCGAACCGCTGCTGCGCGCACGACCCGCCACACTCGTCGTCTCCAACCGCAATCCCTGGAAGCCGGAAGCGCTGGCCGAGCAGTTCCGGGACATCGGGCCGATCACACCGCGCACGCATCTGTCGCTCAAGGGCGACCGCTACGACCTGATCGTCAACGGCACCTCGGCCGGCCACGGCGGCGAGATGATCGCGCTGCCGGGGCAGCTGCTCGCCGAGGGCGGCGACTGCTACGACCTGTCCTACGGCAAGGCGTTCTTGCCGTTTCGCGCCTGGGCGGAATCGCAGAGCGCCGCACGCATCGCCGACGGACTCGGCATGCTGGTCGAGCAGGGCGCGGCGGCATTCGAGCTCTGGCGCGGCGTGCGCCCGGACACGGCGGCCGTCATCGAGATGCTGCGCGCCGGCTGATCAGCGCGGCCGCTGCCCGTGCCGCGCCAGCACGTCGGCGACGACCATGCTGACGCGCTTGCCCATCGGGATGTGCAGGAACTCGTTGGGACCGTGCGCGTTGGACTGCGGGCCGAGCACGCCGGTGATCAGGAACTGCGCCTGCGGGAATTTCTCGCCGAGCATGCCCATGAACGGGATCGTGCCGCCTTCGCCCATGTAGGCCGGCGGCCGGCCGAAATAGCTGCGCGACGCGGCATCGACGGCCTGCTCCAGCCAGGGCGCCAGCTGCGGCGCGTTCCAGCCGCTGCCGGACTTCTCCAGTTCCATCGTCACCCTGGCGCCATACGGCGGATCGGCTTCGAGCAGGCGCTTGAGCGCCTGCGCGGCCTGCACGCCGTCGAGTGTCGGCGGGATGCGCAAGGACAGTTTCACGCTCGTGTATGGGCGCAGCACGTTGCCGGCGCTGGACAGCGGCGGCAAGCCGTCGGCGCCGGTGACCGCGAGCTGCGGCCGCCAGGTGCGGTTGAGCACCAGCTCGGCGAGGTCGGATTCGACCGGGTGCATGCCCTCGACGAAGGGGAACTTGGCATAGACATCCGCGCCGAGCACCTGCGCGACGGCCCGGGCCTGCTCGACGCGCTGCGGCGGAATCTCGACGTGGAAATCCTTGGGCTTGATGCGGCCGCTGCCTTCGTCTTCGAGCCTCGACAGCAGCTGGCGCAGGATGCGGAAGCTCGACGCAACGATGCCGGAGGCGTCGCCCGAGTGCACGCCTTCCTTGAGCACCTCGACGCGCAGATTGCCGCCGGCGAGCCCGCGCAGGCTGGTCGTCAGCCACAGCTGCTCGTAGTTGCCGCAGCCGGAGTCGAGGCAGATCACCAGCGACGGCGCGCCGATGCGCGCCGCGAGATGATCGACGTAATAGGGCAGGTCGTAGCTGCCCGACTCCTCGCAGGCCTCGATCATCACCACGCAGCGTGCGTGCGGCAGTTTCTGTTCACGCAGCGCCAGCAGCGCCGCCAGCGAGCCGAAGAGCGCGTAGCCGTCGTCGGCGCCGCCGCGGCCGTAGAGCCTGTCGTCCCTGAGCACCGGCGTCCACGGCCCCAGGCCGTCGGACCAGCCGCTCATCTCCGGCTGCTTGTCGAGATGACCGTAGAGGATCACGCAGTCGTCCGCGCGCCCGCCGTTGGCGGCCGGGATGTCGATGAAGATCAGCGGCGTGCGCTGGTCGAGACGCACGACTTCGAGGCTCGCGCCGGGCACGCCCGCGAGCCGGGTGCGCGCCCATTTCTCCATCAGGCGCACGGCGTCCTCCATGTAGCCGTGCTCGCGCCACTGCGGATCGAACAGCGGCGACTTGTTCGGAATGCGGATGTACTCGGTCAGCTGCGGCACGATCTCGTCGTCCCACAGAGTGCCGATGAATCCTTCGGTGCGGCGGACGTCCATCGTGCGTCTCCTCAGCGCGAAAGCCGCAGCAGCGCGCGCAGCGCGGCGGGATAGCGCACCGGCGCCCAGCGCTGGATGCGGTCCATCAGGCGTGCGTCGGCGCCGATCAGCACGCGCGGCCGGCGCCGCTGGATGCCGTCGATGATCACCCGTGCCGCTTCGTCCGCCGAGGTCCTGGCCATCTGGTCGAATGCGGCGGCGGAGCGCGCGTGATCGGTGTTGCCCATGGTATCGACGTAGTGACGGGCGTTGCGCGCGATGTTGGTCTTGATGCCGCCGGGATGGACGCAGACGGCGAACACGCCGCTGCCATCGAGTTCCTGGCGCAGGGTCTCGGTGAAACCGCGCACCGCGAACTTCGCCGCGTGGTAGGCGCCCTGCGTCGGCACGGTGATGATGCCGAAGATACTCGACAGGTTGACGATGGCGCCGTCGCGCTGCGCGAGCAGCGTCGGCAGGAAGGCCTTGGTGCCGTGCACCACGCCCCAGAAATTGATGTTCATGAGCCACTCGAAATCCTCGTAGCTCATGTTCTCGATGGTCTGCGAGAGCGCGACGCCGGCGTTGTTGATGACGACGTGCGCGCCGCCGCATTCGTGTTTGACCGCATCGGCGAAGGCATGGACGGCATCGCGGTCGGCGACATCGAGCCTGTGCGTGTAGGGCGGGGACGGCAGCAGCGCCGCGGTCGCGGCGAGGCCGGCCGCGTCGATGTCGGCGAGCGCCAGCCGGCAGCCGTGCTGCGCGAGACGGAGCGCCAGCGCACGGCCGATGCCGGAGCCGGCGCCGGTGACGACGGCGACCTTGTTCTGCAACGCGTACACGTGGATCTCCGCTGGACGTTCAGGCGTGCATCTTAGCCTCGCCGGGTGCCGTCAGGCGCAGCCGCGCGACCGCGCCCCCCTGCGGGTGGTTCGACAGGCTCAGCTGCCAGCCGAAGCGGTCCGCGAGCACGCGCGAGATGTACAGGCCCATGCCGGTCCCGCCGTCGCGGCCGCGGAATCCGGGCTCGAACACCTGCGGCAGTTCGTCCGGCGGGATACCGGGTCCGCTGTCGTGCAGTTCGACGAGGTCCGGTGCGCGCACGCGCACCGTGACGGTTCCGGCTGCGGCCGCGCGCAAGGCATTGCGCAGCAGATTGCCGAAGATCACCGCCAGCGCGCCGGGCGGTGCATGCACCTCGAAATCCTTCGGCGCATCCCAGATCAGCTTCGTTCGTGTCGCAGGATCGGCGAGATGGATGTCGGCGACGCTGCGCAGGAATTCCGGCAGGCGCAACGGCTCGTGGGCCGGCGCCTCGCGCAGGCGCGACAGGGCCAGCAGCGCGTCGAGGTCGAGGCGCGCCTCGCGCACGGCGCGGCGGATGCGGATCAGCGGTGCCGTCTCGCCGGCCAGCGCCAGCGTCTCGGCCGCGCCCTGGATCACGGCCAGCGGCGTGCGCAGTTCGTGGCTGGCGGCGGCGGCGAAGGCCCGCTCGCGCTCGACCAGCGCATCGAGGCGCGCCATGTACTGGTTCATCGAATCGACGAACACGTTGAGTTCGCTATCGACATAAGGCGACGACAGACGCTGTCCGCCGCGCTCGGGGTCGAGCGCACGCAGCTGGGCGACGACCGAGTACAGCGGCCGCAGCAGGCGCTGCGCGATGGCGCCGGCGATCGCACCGCTGCTGATCATGATGGCCAGCAGGACGATGCCGGTCACCACCGCCAGCGCACGCTCGCGGTGCTCGGCCAGCGTCGCGTCGTAGGCGAGGTAGGCGCGGTGACCGGGTGCGAGGTCGCGCACCAGCAGCTCGACGTCGCGATCCTCGAACACGATGTCCGAATGGTGGCCGGGCGGGTAGGCGCGCAGGACCGGCGGAACGGTCCGTTCGTCGAAATAGCGCAGGTTGCCGGCGGTGAGTTCGCCGCTGCGGCCCGCGTCGGCGGCATCGGCCATCACCGTCAGCTCGTTGTCCATCAGATCGCGCAGCACCGCGTCTTCGATGTAGGTGTCGCTGATCCACAGCGCCAGCGCGACGAGCGCCGCAGTCCCCGCGGTCATCGCCACCAGGGTCCATTGCAGTCTCGTCTTGAGGACGCCGGGGCGGCGGAACATGCGGTCTCACTCCGTGCTGGCCAGCCGGTAGCCGGCTCCACGCACGGTCTGTAACAGCTTGGACGTGAATGCGCGGTCAACGGCGGCGCGCAGCACGTGGATGTGTGCGCGCAGCACGTCGCCTTCGGGCACCTCGTCGCCCCACAGCAGGTGTTCGAGCTCCTCGCGGCTGACGACGCGGTGCGTCTGGCGCATCAGGTACTCGAGGATCTTGCGCGTCGTCGGATTGAGCGGGACCGGCTGACCGGCACGACGCGCCTCGCGCGTCTGCGGGTCATAGACGAGATCGGCGACACGCAGCGGCTGCGTTGCGACGGCACCCGCGGCGCGCCGGTGCAGGGCGAGCAGCCGCGCTTCGAGTTCGGCCATCGCGAACGGCTTGATCAGGTAATCGTCGGCGCCCGCGCTCAGGCCGGCGACCCGGTCATCGACCGTGTCGAGCGCGGTGAGCATCAGCACCGGCGTCGCGACCCCGGCCTCGCCGCGCAGCCGGCGGCACAGCGTCGCGCCGTCCTGGCCCGGCAGGTTGCGGTCGAGAACGATCACGTCGAAATCGGGTTCGCAGGCCGCGGCGTATCCGGTGCGACCGTCGTAGGCGAAATCGACGGCGTGGCCGCGTGCCTGCAGGTAGTCGCCGATCGTCGCGGCCAGGTCCGGATGATCCTCGACGACGAGGATGCGCATCAGGGCGCCGTGCCGCTCTGCTGCCGCTCGACCTCGCGGCTCTCGGGGACCAGCACGCGCGCCGCGATCAGGCCGAGCTCATAGAGCAGATAGACCGGCACCGCGAGCATGATCTGCGAGACGACGTCCGGCGGTGTGAAGATCGCGCCGACGACGAAGGCGCCGACCAGCACGTATTCGCGGTTCGCCGCCAGCTTGGCCGGCGTGACGAAGCCGGTCTTCACCAGCAGCACGATCGCCACCGGCGTCTCGAAGGCGAAGCCGAAGGCGAGGAAGATCGCCAGCACGAAGTCGAGATAGCGGGCGATGTCGGTCATCACCGAGACGCCCTCGGGCGCGACGCCGACGATGAACCTGAACACCGTCGGCAGCACCAGGAAGTAGGCGAAGGCGATGCCGGCGTAGAACAGCAGCGTGCTCGACACCATCAGCGGCACGACCAGGCGCTTCTCGCTCTTGTACAGCCCCGGCGCGACGAAGGCCCAGACCTGGTAGAGCACCCAGGGCATCGCCGCGACGAAGGCGACCAGCGCCGCGAGCTTGATCGGCGTGAAGAACGGCGACGCCACTTCCGTGGCGATCATCGACGTGCCTTCCGGCAGCATGCGCAGCAAGGGCTGCGCCAGCCATGCGTACAGCTCCTTGGCGAACACCACCAGCGGCAGGAAGGCGAGCAGCACGCCCCAGACGATCTTGAGCAGGCGGTCGCGCAGTTCCAGCAGGTGCGCGATCAGCGGCTGCTCGTTCTGCTCGGGATCGGTGTCGTGCTCGGCCACGCGCGTCGGCTCAGGGCTTGGGCGGCAGATCCTTGCCGGCATCGGCGAGGGTCTGGTCCACGCTCGACTTGAGTGCCTGGCCTTGATCGCGCATCAGCCTGTTGGCCTCGTCAAGCTGGCGCTTGAGCTCGGCCAGACGCGCCTCGCGGTCGAGTTCGGCGGTGAGATTGCGCAGGTAGCCGCGCGCCTGGCCGGTCCAGCGCCCGAGCGTGCGCGCGAGTTGCGGCAGTTTCTCCGGGCCGAGCACGACCAGGGCGACGACGAAGCACAGCATCAGCTCGGTGAAACCGACGTCGAACATGATCGAACGGACCTCGCCGCAGCGCGCGCCGCGTCAGAGCTTGTGGCTGTCCTGCTTGGCGCCGGTCTCGGTCTTGTTGTCGGCCGCCGACGTCAGTCGCGCCTGGGTGTCGGCCGCTTCGCTCTCGCCTTCCTTCATCGCCTGCTTGAAATTCTTGATCGCGCCGCCGAGATCGCCGCCCATGTTGCGCAGCTTCTTGGTGCCGAAGATCAGCACGACCACCAGCAGCACGATCAGCCAGTGCCAGATGCTCAGGGAACCCATAGTCCTTACCTCGTCATGTCTTGCGCGCGGGCCGCCTTCTCCGCGTGCCCCGAGGTGCCGAAGCGGCGCGCCAGCTCCCCGGTCAGCCGCGCCAGGGGCAGATCGCGCTGCGCCATCAACACCAGCGTGTGGAACCACAGATCCGCGATCTCGTGGATCAGCGGCGCGTCGTCGGCATTCTTCGCGGCGATCAGGGTTTCGGCCGCTTCCTCGCCGATCTTCTTCAGAATCGCGTCCGTGCCCTTGGCGTACAGGCTCGCCACATAGGAACTGCCCGCGTCCGCAGACTTGCGCGCCTGCAGAACCCGGAACAGCTCGTCCAGAATGTCGCCGGAAGAGTTCAAGGATGCCATCGGAAGATTGCGGTCTGGCGACAGTTTACGCCCTGCTGCCGGACGGTGGGCGCGGCTCAGACGCGCACGCAGACGCCCTTGCCGGCCAGGTAGCGCTTGGCTTCGCCGACGGTGTAGGTGCCCTGATGGAAGATGCTGGCCGCGAGTACCGCGTCGGCATTGCCCTTGGCCAGGCCCTCGTACAGGTGATCGAGCGTGCCGACGCCGCCCGAGGCGATGACCGGCACGGTGACGGCGTCGGCGATCGCGCGCAGCAGCTCGATGTCGTAGCCGGCCTTGGTGCCGTCCCGGTCCATGCTGGTTACCAGCAGCTCGCCGGCGCCGTAGCGCACCATGTTGGCGGCCCACTCGACGGCGTCGAGACCGGTGGCCTTGCGCCCGCCGTGCGTGAACACTTCCCAGCGCGGCGGTTCCTTCTTCTTGCTGACCCGCTTGGCGTCGATCGCGACGACGATGCACTGCACGCCGTAGCGGCTGCCGGCCTCGGTGACGAACGCCGGATTCTCGACCGCGGCGGTGTTGATGCTGACCTTGTCGGCGCCGGCCGACAGCAGGGCGCGCACGTCGGCGCAGGTGCGCACGCCGCCGCCGACGGTCAGCGGGATGTAGATCTCGCGCGCGACCTGCTCGACGGTCTGGAACAGGATCGGCCGGTCCTCGGCGCTGGCGGTGATGTCGAGGAACACCAGTTCGTCGGCGCCCTGGTAGTCGTACTTGCGCGCGACTTCGACCGGATCGCCGGCATCCTGGACGTCCTCGAAGCGGACGCCCTTGACCACGCGGCCGCGGTCGATGTCGAGACAGGGGATGATGCGTTTGGCGAGCATGCGAGGCGTGAGGCTGGGAGGTGAGCGGTCGGAGCAGACGTGAGCCGTTGCGTCTCGCGTCTCACCCCTCACGTCTCACGATCTGGCGATCTTGACCGCTTCCTTGAAGTCCAGATCGCCCTGGTAGAGCGCGCGGCCGATGACGGCGCCAGCGACGCCGTCGGCCTCGAGCTCCTTGAGGCGGCGGATGTCGTCGAGCGAGCTGACGCCGCCGGACGCCAGCACCGGCGTCTTCAGCGCGCGCGCCAGCGCGCGGGTGGACTCGACATTGAAGCCCTGCATCATGCCGTCCTTGGCGATGTCGGTGTAGATGATCGCTTCGACGCCGTCCCGCTCGCAGTGCACCGCGGTTTCGATGACGTCGTGGCCGGTGAGCTTGGCCCAGCCGTTGAGCGCGACGCGGCCATCCTTGGCGTCGAGACTGACGATGATGTGGCGCGGAAACTCCAGGCACAGGTCGTGCAGGAAGTGCGGCGCGTTCACCGCCTTGGTGCCGATGATCACGTACTGCACGCCCGCATTGAGGTAGCGCTGCACGGTCTCCTCGTCGCGGATGCCGCCGCCGACCTGCACCGGAATCTTCAGCGCGCCGGCGATGGCCTCGACCACCTCGATGTTGACCGGCGTGCCCTTGACTGCGCCGTCGAGATCGACGATGTGGACACGTTCGGCGCCTTCGTCGGCCCAGCGCCTGGCGACCGTCACCGGATCGTCGGAGAACACCGTCACGTCGTCCATGCGGCCCTGGCGCAGGCGCACGCACTGGCCGCCCTTCAGATCGATTGCGGGGATCAACAGCATGAGCTGGGTTTGGTCAGGTGGAAACGCTTGGTACGAGGGAGACCCGTTTGGGAGTGGTGCTTGTGCGGTTGGCAGTCCTGACGTCGCTCCAGACTCTGCCGAAAGACCCGGTCCGTTTCAAGCGCCGGACGGTTCAGGGGCTCCACTGCGCGAAGTTGGCGAGCAGCATCATGCCCAGGTTCTGCGATTTCTCGGGGTGAAACTGGAAGGCGACGATGTTGTCGCGCGCGATCGCCGCCGCGAAGCGGTGGCCGTATTCGGCCGTGCCGAGCACGTGGTCGGGGTTCGCCGGCGCGGCGTGATAGCTGTGTACGAAATAGAACCAGGCGTCGTCGGGCACGCCGGCCCAGATCGGGTGCGGGCGCGCCTGGCGCACGCGATTCCAGCCCATGTGCGGGACCTTGAGCCGCTCGCCGGCGCCGTCCGCCGGCGGGTCGGGAAAACGGACCACCTTGCCCGGAAACAGGCCGAGCGCCGGCACGCCGTCGTTCTCGTCGCTCCATTCGAGCATCACCTGCATGCCCAGGCAGATGCCGAGCATCGGCTTGCTGCGCGCCGCCTCGACGACCATGTCGCTCAGCTCCAGGCGCCTGAGCTCCTTCATGCACTCGCGCACGCCGCCCACACCGGGCAGCACGAGGCGGTCGCAGTCCATCAGGACCTCGGGGTCGTAGCTGATGACGACCCGAGCCGCCGACACGCGCTCCAGCGCCTTGCCGAGCGAATGCAGGTTGCCCATGCCGTAGTCGATGACGCCGATTGCTTCTGCCATGGAGGTGCTTACCGGGAAGCCGCGCGCGCACGCGGAACGCAGATCGTCAGAGGCTGCCCTTGGTGGAAGGCGTGACGTCGCCCATGCGCGGATCGGCGGCCACCGCCATGCGCAGCGCGCGGCCGAAAGCCTTGAAGACGGTCTCGACGATGTGGTGGGCGTTGCGCCCGCGCAGGCTGTCGATGTGCAGCGTCAGCCGGGCGTGATTGACGAGGCCCTGAAAGAACTCGCGGAACAGGTCCACGTCGAAGTCGCCGATGCGCGCGCGCGGGAACTCGACGAAGTATTCCAGGCCCGGACGACCCGACAGATCGACGACCACGCGCGACAGCGCCTCGTCGAGCGGCACATAGCTGTGGCCGTAGCGCACGATGCCCTTCTTGTCGCCGAGCGCCCGGTCGAGCGCCTGGCCGAGCGTGATGCCGATGTCCTCGACGGTATGGTGATCGTCGATGTGCCGGTCGCCCGTCGCCTGGATGTCGAGGTCGATCAGCCCGTGGCGCGCGACCTGGTCGAGCATGTGGTCGAGGAACGGGATGCCGGTGTCGAAACGCGACTGCCCCGAACCGTCGAGGTTCAGGCTCACGCGGATCTGGGTTTCGCGCGTCTTGCGTTCGACGCTGGCGGTGCGCATCGGGCGGGTCGGGCCAAAAGGGCGCTCATGGTACTCCCCGGTCGGCCGAATTTGAACAGCGCCCGAACGAACGTTCAGGACTCGATCCAGAACGTCACCGGACCGTCGTTGACCAGGCTGACCTGCATGTCCGCCCCGAACACGCCGCTGCCGACCGGGCTCCAGCGGGCCCGGGCCCGTGCCACGAGATGCTCGTACAGGCGGCGCGCCTGATCCGGCGGCGCGGCCGTCGAAAATCCGGCGCGCGTGCCCTTGGCGGTGTCGGCGGCCAGCGTGAACTGCGGCACCAGCAGCAGGCCGCCGCCGGTGTCGCGCAGGCTCAGGTTCATGCGGCCTTCGCGGTCGGCAAAGACGCGGTAGCCGAGCAGGCGCTCGAGCAGACGCTCGGCCTGCGCCGTCCCGTCGTCCGGCCGCACACCGACCAGGACCAGCAGTCCGGATTCGATGGCGGCCACGGTTTCGCCGCCCACCGTCACCGCGGCCCGGGATACGCGTTGCAGCAGTCCGATCATGGGTCGTGCGCCGGGTGGCCGGGGTTGGTCGATGTCAGAAATGTCCTACATGTTATCGGGTGCTCTGCCGGACATCGCCGGCCGCGCCACCCGCCGAAACTGTGCCTGTTCCGCCGGGTCGCCCCTAATTTCGGTCCGGTGGAGCAACATGGTTTTTCCTCCTCCCTTCGGCCCGGCCCCCAAAGCCGGGCTTTTTTTCGTCCCGTACGAGGCGCGGCCATCCCTGGGGCCCGGACATCAAGAGCCGGCATGACCGCGGCTTGCCGATACAATCCCGCGCCATGCGCCTATTGTTCCACGTTCTCGCCCGCCTGCCGCTGGTGGTTCTGCACGGCCTGGGCAATCTGATCGGCTGGGTCCTCTGGATCTTCCCCAACGGCCGGCGCCATGCCGCCTATCGCAATCTCGCGGTGTGCATGCCGGAACTGACGCCGGCGCAGCGGCATCGGATGGTGCGGCGCTCGCTGTGCCACGAGGTCAAGACCATCCTGGAGATGCCGGTGATCTGGCTGGCGCCGGAGCAGCGCGTGCTCGCGATGGTCAAGGCATGGCGCGGCGGCGAGGTCATCGACGAAGCGCTGGCGCAGGGCAAGGGCATGATCCTGCTGACTCTGCACCAGGGCAACTGGGAAGCCTGCGCGATCCCGTTCTCGAAGAAGTACGTCGCCACCGGCCTGTACAAGCCGCAGCCGGGCACGGTCAACGATCTGTCGCTGCAGGGGCGCTGCCGCTTCGGCGGCAAGATGCTCGCCGCCGAAGGCGGCGTCGGGCGCAAGTGCGTCGAGGTGCTGGCGCGCAACGAGACCATCTATTTCATGCCGGACCAGGACCCGCCCAAGGGCCGCGGCGTGTTCGCACCGTTCTTCGGCGTACAGGCACACACGCCGACGCTGGTCGCCAAACTGGTGAAGATGTCCGGCGCCCCGGTGGTGTTCTTCTACGGCGAACGCCTGCCCTGGGGTCGCGGCTTCATCGCGCACTGGTTCGCGGCGCCGCCGGAGATCTACAGCGAGGATCTGCAGACCTCGGTCGCCGGCATGAACGCCGGCCTCGAACGCTGCGCACGCGACTGTCCGGAACAGTACTGGTGGGGCTACAAGCGCTTCCGCCGCCGTCCCGAAGGCGAGCCGCGCCTGTACTGAACGGCTTGAAGCCGGGCGGGCGGTCCTTACAATCGCGCCTTCCGCGCCGGAACTCCGCGGCGGCAATGCAGTCACAGCAGCGCCCGGTTCCGCCGGGCTCCATCAACACGCATCGAACGAGGGGTATGGAGAACGAAGTCCTGATCGAGGCGCGCGCACTGACGCGCCGCTATGGACCGACCGTGGCCGTCGAGAGTCTGGATCTGACGCTGCGCAAGGGTGAAATCCTCGGACTGCTGGGCCCCAACGGCGCCGGCAAGTCCACGACGATGAAGATGCTGACCGGCAATCTCGCGCCCACCGGCGGCGAGATCCGGATCCGCGGCGAGTCGCTGCACGACGAACCCAAGGCCGCGAAGCGCTTCCTCGGCTATCTGCCGGAGCAGCCACCGGTGTACCCGGAGCTGACCGTCGATGAGTACCTGCGCTACTGCGCCGGTCTGCACGGCATCGCCGCGTCGGCGCGCGAGACGGCCGTGGACTCGGCCAAGCGCGACTGCGGCCTGACCGAAGTCGGCGCGCGCCTGGTCGGCAACCTGTCGAAGGGCTTCCAGCAGCGCGTCGGCATCGCCCAGGCGATCATCCACCGCCCGCCGGTGGTGATTCTGGACGAGCCGACGGTCGGCCTCGACCCGATCCAGATCCGCGAGATCCGCAAGCTGATCAAGGATCTGGGTGCCAACCACAGCGTGATCCTGTCGAGCCACATCCTGCCGGAGATCCAGGCCGTGTGTTCGCGGGTGATGATCATCGCGCGCGGCCGCGTGGTCTATAACGAGTCGCTCGATGCCACGCGCGCCGGGCGGCTGGGCGCGATCAGCCTCGGCCTGCGCCGCGCGCCGGACGTGGCGGCGCTGGCGGGCATCGCCGGTGTGCACGACGTCGCGGTCCTCGGCGACGGCCGCTTCCGCATCGTCCCGGCTGCCGGCGTCGATCCGCGCGAGGCGCTCGCCGAGGCCGCGGCGCGCGGCAACTGGGGCCTGTACGAGCTGAGCGCGCACGCGCACACGCTGGAGGAAATATTCGTCGAGTTGACCTCCGGCGAAGAGACGAGGAGCGCCGCATGAACAATGTATTGAACATCGCGCGCTGCGAACTGCGCCGCATCTTCCTGTCGCCGCTGGCCTGGGCGGTGCTGGCGATCATCCAGTTCATCATGGGCTTCGTGTTCATCAACCTGCTCGGCGAGTACGGCAGCAGCGCCGGCATGGGCGGCGAACGCTTCGGCGTGTCGGACTACATCGGCGGGTCGTTGTACGGCTTCGCGACGATCCTGCTGCTGCTGATCATGCCGTTGATGACCATGCGCATGTTTGCCGAGGAGCGCAAGGCGCAGAGCATCACGCTGCTGTTCTCGGCGCCGGTGTCGCTGACCGAGATCGTGCTCGGCAAGTTCGTCGGCCTGCTCGGCTTCGTCGCCGCGGTCATCCTGCTGATGGTGGCGATGCCGCTGTCGCTGCACTGGTCCACCGATCTGGACTGGGGACGCCTGGCCGCCGGGCTGCTCGGGCTGTTCCTGCTGATGATGGCCTTCGGCGCCGCAGGCCTGTTCGTGTCGTCGCTGACGCGCGAACCGACCATCGCGGCGGTCGGCAGCTTCGGCCTGCTGCTGCTGGTCTGGCTGATCAACATCCTCGCGTACAACGACAGCGTGCCGTTCAAGGACGTGTTCGCCTACCTGTCGCTGATCAGCCACTTCGAAAGCCTGCGCCGCGGCGTGTTCAACAGCGCCGACGCGATCTACTACGTCCTGTTCTCCGCGCTGTTCCTGTGGCTGACGGTGCTGCGCCTGGACATGGAACGCAACTGACACGGGCCTCGAATCATGACCAAGAAGCAGACTCTCATTCAGCAGCTGGTCAACGGCGTGCTGGTGCTCGCCGTGATCGGCCTGCTTGGCTTTCTCTCCGTGCGCTACAAGAGCGAGCTCGACTGGACCGCGAACAAGCGCAACACGCTGACCGCTGCCAGCGTGCAGCAGCTCGGCGCGATGCCGGATCCGATCACCTTCTACGTGTTCGCACCCAGCGGCGCGGAGTCGCGGCGCGCGGTCGAGGAGGACCTGGGCAAGTACAAGCGCGCGAAGGCCGACATCGACATCCAGTTCGTCGATCCGAGCGCGTCGCCGCAGAAGGTGCGCGAGTTCAACATCAACTTCATCGGCGAAGTCGTCGTCGAATACCAGGGCCGCCGCGAGAACCTGCAGGCGACCACCGAGCAGGCCATCACCACCGCGCTGCAGCGCCTGGCGTACTCGGGCGAACAGTACGTGGTCTTCCTCGAAGGCCACGGCGAACGTGCGACCCGCGGCGAGATGCCGGACGGCTACGCGCGCTTCGCACAGGCGCTCAAGGACAAGGGTCTCAAGGTCCAGGGCCTGAACCTGGTCAAGACACCGAGCATCCCGGACAACACCAGCGTGCTGGTGATCGCCTCGCCCAGCTCGAAGCTGTTCGACGGTGAAGTCGAGCTGATCCGCAATTACGTCAAGAACGGCGGCAACCTGCTGTGGCTGGCCGATCCGGATTTCCCGGCCGGCATCGACGCGCTGGCCAGGGACCTGGGTGTCGAGTGGCAGAACGGCTACGCGATCCTCCCCGAGTACCAGATCCTCGGCACCGGCCATCCGGGCTTCTTCGCCGCCGTCGGCTATCCGCCCAACCCGGTGACGCAGGGTCTGAGCATGGTCACGCTGTTCCCGCTGGCGCGTTCGATCCGTAGCGTCGGCGCCGAAGGCTGGACCGCGCAGCCGCTGCTGCAGACCTCCGACGCCGCGTGGCTGGAAACCGGCAACATCGAGTCCGGCCGTGTCGCGCTGGACCCGACCGACATTCCGGGTCCGCTGACCATCGGCTTGACGCTGACGCGCCAGCACGCGCCGCCCAAGCCGGACACGCCGGCGGACGCGGAGGCGGCCGCCGCGGACCGGGATTCGGGCAAGCCGCGCACGCAGCGCGTGGTGCTGGTCGGCGATGCCGACTTCCTGTCCGACGCCTATGTCGGTGAACTGGGCAACCAGCAGCTCGGCCTGAACATCATCCAGTGGCTCGCCAGCCGCGACGCGCAGCTCAACATCGACATCAAGAAGGCGCCGGACACGACCCTGTACGTTCCCGGCTGGGCGTTCATGACGATCGCCGGCGTGTTCGTGCTGCTGCTGCCGCTGGGGCTGCTCGGCTACGGCGTCGTCCGCTGGGTCGTGCGCCGCCGTCGTTGAGGAACGGTCGATGAAGCGCACGCAGCTGAACATGGGCCTCGCGGCCGCGGCACTGGGGCTGGCCGTCGCCGTCTGGGTGAGCCGCGAAAAGCCCGAGCAGCACCCGCCGCTGAGCCCGATCGCCGAGAGTGACCTGCACTCCATCGTCATCGCGCATCCGGACGCCAAGACCATTCGCCTCGAAAAGCAGAACGATCAGTGGCGCCTGGTCGAACCGGTCAACGCTCCCACCGACGCGCTGGAAGTCAGCAGCCTGACCGGGCTGGCCCGGCGCGAGGTCCTGCGCAGCCTGCCGCTGGGCGAGGTCCAGCCCGCCGAGCTCGGCCTCGATCCGCCCCGGTTCACCGTCCGGCTCAACGACTTCGAACTGGCCTTCGGTGACACCGAGCCGATCGAGTATCGGCGCTACGTCAAGGCCGACGCTCGGGTCGCGCTGATTTCCGACCCGCCGGGCGCGGCGCTGGACGCCGATTACAGCGATCTGGTGTCCAAGGATCTGCTGCCGGCCGGCGTGGTGATCCAGCGCATCGAGGTGCCCGGCCTGAGCGTGCGCCGCACCGACGACGGCGCGGGCTGGACCGCCGACGCGGCGGATGCCGGCCCCGAGGCGCTGACGGCGTTCGCCGACGCCTGGAAGCACGCGCGGGCGATGTGGAACGCCCGCATCCCGGACGGCGCGCCGGCCGGCGAGGCGGTGCGCATCGTCACCGACACCGGGGAGATCCAGCTGCGCGTCGCCGCACGCGAGCCGCAGCTGCTGATCGACCGGCCGGATTACGGCCTGCGCTACACGCTGTCGAAAGCCGACGCGGACAAGCTGCTCAAGCTCGCGCCGGCGCCGACCCCGAGCCCGTCGCCCGACGTGAAGCCGGAATCCTGAGGAGCGGATTCCGCCTGTTTTGAGAGTCGGCGCCACGGACGGCCCCGGCTCGTGCACGGCGCACCCCATGCCGGAACTGCCCGAAGTCGAAACCGTCCGCCGCGGCCTCGATCCGTATCTGGCGGGCCAGGTGGTACGCGCGGTGCGCGTGCGCGAGAGCCGGCTGCGCTGGCCGGTGCCCGCCGATCTGCCGGCGCGCGTCGCCGGCCGCCGCGTCGAGCGTCTGGAGCGTCGCGGCAAGTACCTGATCGCGCATCTCGACTCCGGCGACCGCGTGCTGCTGCACCTGGGCATGTCCGGCCGCATCCTCGTGCTCGACGCCGAGACACCGCCGCGCAAGCACGATCACATCGACTGGGAACTGGGCAGCGGCCGCGTGCTGCGCTTCCACGACCCGCGCCGCTTCGGCGCGATGCTGCTGTGGCCGCGCGGCGAGGAGACGCACGCGCTGCTGTCCGGAATGGGGCCGGAACCGTTCGCGCCGGACTTCGACGGCGCCTATCTGTACGCCGCCGCACGCGGACGCAGCGCGGCGGTGAAGACCTTCATCATGGACGGCCGTATCGTCGTCGGCGCCGGCAACATCTACGCGACCGAAGCGCTGTTCCGCGCCGGCATCCGCCCGACGCGCGCCGCCGGGCGCCTGACCCGCGCCGACTGCGATCGCCTCGCGCAGGCGATCCGCGCGGTGCTCGCCGAAGCGGTCGCGCTGGGCGGCACGACGCTGCGCGACTTCGCCGGCGCGCGCGGCGAGTCCGGGTACTTCCAGCAGGAACTGTTCGTCTACGGCCGCGACGGCGAGCCGTGCCGGCGCTGCGGCACGGTGATCCGCCGCGTCGTCCTCGGCCAGCGTTCGTCGTTCTACTGTCCGCGCTGCCAGCGCTGAGGTCAGTTCAGGACACGCGGCACGGCGAGCCGGAACGGGCTGATGCGCGCATCGAAGGCCTCGCCGCTGGCCTGCACGACCATGTGGAACTCGCCGTGCATGGTGCCGATCGGCGTCGTCAGCGGGCAACCGCTGGTGTACTGGAAGTCCTCGCCCGGCTGGAGGATCGGCTGGTAGCCGACCACGCCGGGGCCGCGCACTTCCTCGACCTTGCCCTCACCATCGGTGATGACCCAGTGGCGCGACAGCAGCTGCACGGTCTCGCTGCCCTCGTTGCGGATGGTGATGTGGTAGGCGAACAGATACTGGCCGCGCTCGGGATCGGACTGTTCCGGCACGAAACGCGGCCGGACGACGATGCGGATGCCGCGGGTGACCGTCTCCGACATGCGCCGGCCCGTCTCAGAACATGCCGGTCGCGAGGCGCGCGGCCTCCGACATCATCGACTGGTTCCACGGCGGATCGAACACGAGCTCGACCTCCGCTTCGGCGATCGTCGGCAGCGATTCGACCTTGGACTTGACGTCCTGCACCAGGATCTCGCCCATGCCGCAGCCGGGCGCGGTCAGGGTCATGCGCACGCGAGCGCGGCGCCGCCCGTCGCCGGCGGGTTCGATCTTGCAGTCATAGACCAGCCCCAGCTCGACGATGTCCACGGGGATCTCCGGGTCGTAGCAGGTGTGCAGCTGCGCCCACACGGCCTTTTCCAGTTCCTCGTCGCTGGCGTCGGCGGGAATGTCCGGGCCTCTCTGCACTTCCTTGCCGATGGCGTCGGCGTCCTTGCCATCGATGCGGAACAGATGACCTTCGACCTGCACGGTGAAACTGCCGCCGAGCGCCTGCGTGATCGCGCCGTGGGCGCCCTCGGGCAGCTCGACCTTGGTGCCCTGCGGGATCAGGATGCCGATGACATCCCGGCTCAGGGTGACGGGTTCGTAGAGGGCGCTCATGTGGAATCTGGGCTGCTGCGGCGACCGGCCACAGGGAGAGGAGCCGAAGTTTAAACGCCCGTCGTCCGAGCCGCATCCGTGCCAGTCGTGCGCGGCGCCGAAACCCTGCATCATGGTGACGCCGTCACGGTCATTGGAGAACGCAGCGTATGAACTTGATCAGCCGCTGGATCGCGGTCCTGCTCGTGGGCACCTGCATGGCTGCGGCTGGAGCCGAAGCACCGCCGCCGCCGACCATCGCGGTCAGCGGCCACGGCGAGGTGACCTCGCTGCCGGACCGGGCACGCGTCGCGCTCGCGGTCGATGCTCTCAACAGCGAAGTGAAAGCCGCCGAGAGCGAGGTCAACGCCGTCGTGCGCCGCGCGCTCGATGCTTTCAGGGCGCTGGGCATCAAGGCCGAGGACCTGGCCACCAGCAGCACCTCGCTGCAGCCGGAGTACATCTGGGACGAAAGAAAGCGCCGCCAGGTGCTGACCGGCTATCGCGCACGTCGCGATCTACAGGTCGTCGTGCGCAATCTCGAGCAGCTCGGCGACGTCCTGCTGCGCGCGACCGATGCCGGCGTCAACCACATCAGCGCGCCGGTGCTGGAGTCCAGTCGCGCCGACGAACTGAGCCGCGAGGCGCTGGCCAAGGCGGCGAAGGACGCGCGCGCCAAGGCCGAGACGCTGGCGCAGGCGCTGGACGTGAAGCTGGGCAACGCGCGCATCGTGCGTGAGTCCAGCGCCGCGCTGCCGCCGCCGGTGCCCTACCGGGTTATGGCCGCGCGCGGCGGCGCCGAAGCGGCGTTTGATTCCGGCAACCAGGAGATGGGGCTGAGCACGGGCGAGATCCGCATCGGCGCCGATGTGCAGGTCGAGTTCGACCTGCAGGCGCGTTGACGGCCCGATCCGGGCGGTCGTCGCGGCGATGCGCGCCGACATGCAGCCCGACGCCGACGGTGGGATAATCGCCGGCTTTCCGGCTGCAAGGGCAGCGCGAAGTGCCGAAGAAATCCAATCCTCTGGTGGGCGTGATCATGGGGTCCCGATCGGACTGGGACACCATGATGCACGCCGTTCAGACCCTCGAAGATCTCGGCGTGCCGCACGAGGCACGCGTCGTGTCCGCGCATCGCACGCCGGATCTTCTGTTCGAGTATGCGGAAAGCGCGCAGAAGCGCGGCCTCAAGGCGATCATCGCCGGCGCCGGCGGCGCCGCGCATCTGCCGGGCATGTGCGCGGCCAAGACGCAGCTGCCGGTGCTGGGCGTGCCGGTGCAGTCGAAAGCGCTCAACGGCCTCGATTCGCTGCTGTCGATCGTGCAGATGCCGGCCGGCATCCCGGTGGCGACGCTCGCCATCGGCAAGGCCGGGGCGGTCAACGCCGCGCTGCTGGCCGCCGCGATCGTCGCCACCGGCGACGCCGCGCTGGCGCGCCGCCTCGCCGCGTTCCGGCGCCGGCAGACGCAGGCGGTGCTCGACGAGCCCGCACCGAGCCTCAAGTGAGCGTGCGGCCACGGGGGACGCAATGAAGATCGGCATCCTCGGCGCCGGCCAGCTCGGCCGCATGCTCGGCCTGGCGGGCTATCCGCTGGACCTCGACTTCGTCTTCCTCGATCCGGCGACGGAGGCCTGCGCGGCACCGCTGGGCGAGCACATCTACGCGCCCTACGATGACGAACATGCGCTGGCCGAGTTCTGCCGGCAGATCGACGTCGCCACCTACGAGTTCGAGAACGTGCCGGCGCGCACCGCGGAGTTCGTCGCCGCGCGCGTGCCGCTGCTGCCGGCGCCGGTCGCGCTGACCGTCGGCCAGGATCGGCTGTCCGAGAAGACGCTGTTCGACAGCCTGAAGATCCCGGTGCCGCGCTACATGCCGGTGGCCACGCGCGAGGCGCTCGACGTCGCCGTGCGCGTGATCGGACTGCCGGCGGTACTCAAGACCCGGCGGCTGGGTTACGACGGCAAGGGCCAGGCGGTGCTGCGCACGGCGCAGGACCTGGACGCGGCCTGGGCACGGCTCGGGCAGCAGCCCCTGATCCTCGAAGCCTTCGTGCCGTTCGAGCGCGAACTGTCGTGCCTGGCCGTTCGCGGCAAGCGGGGCGGACTGGCGTTCTATCCGGTGGTCGAGAACGTGCACCGCGACGGCATCCTGCGCGTGGCGACGCCGCGCGCCGACGATCCGCTGCAGGCCGAGGCCGAGGACTACGCGCGCCGCGTCGTCGAGCATCTCGGCTATGTCGGCGTGCTCGCCTTCGAGTTCTTCGTCGCCGGCGGGCACCTGCTCGCCAACGAGATCGCGCCGCGCGTGCACAACTCCGGGCACTGGACGATCGAGGGCGCCGAGTGTTCGCAGTTCGAGAACCACCTGCGCGCGATCACCGGCCTGCCGCTGGGCTCGACGGCGATGCGCGGCCCTTCGGCGATGGTCAATTACATCGGACGTGCCCCGGCAGACGCCGCGGTCGCCGCGATCGCCGGCGTACACATCCACCACTACGGCAAGACCCCCAAGCCGCAGCGCAAGGTCGGGCATGCCACGGTGACGGCGAACACCGAGTCCGAACTGTCCGGGCGACTGTCGCGACTGCAGGCGCTGGTGCTTGCTGCGGAGCAGTAGCGCGCAGGCCGGCCGGCGTGCACCGCTGCCGGCCGGCCTGCGCGGTCAAACGTCCGTCAGCCGCCGCAGGCGCCCACCGGGTCCGGTGTCAGCACCGGGTTGGAGATCGTGCCCTGCGAATTGGCGGCACTGCCGCCGTAGTTGAGCCGGTACACCCGTACGCAGCCGTTCTGCGCCTGGAAGTTCGCACCGGAGATGGTGTCGAGGACCTGCCCGTCGGCGGACACGGTGACCACGAAATTCGCCGCCAGCTGACCACTGAAGTAGTTGATGCGCACCGTGTAGATGCCGGTCGGCGCCGCGCTGTCATAGAAGACATTCTCGACGCCTTCCGGTTCGCCCGCCGGACGACCGCTGGATGCCGGCCCGTTGAGATCGTCGATATCGAGCTCGCCACCCGAGGCCGAGGGCCCGGGATTGCCGTAATAGATCTCGTTGCCATCGGGCTCGAAGACGTGCAGGTCGAGGTCCACCTCGGCATCCCAGCTCAGCGAGAACTGCAGCTTGCCGGTGCCGACGCGCGCGATGGTGATGCGGCCGCGGCCCGTGTTGGACACGTTGCCGGCGCTGTCCTGGACCGCGACATCGACGTCGAAAAAGCCCTCGCCGATGTTCGGCGGTAGCGTCACATCGACGTTGAAGGTGTCGAGCGCCTTGGGATTGCCATTGGCCATGAACGCCGCCTTCTGATCGGACAGCGCCTTGCCGCCGCCGCCGGACAGGTTGACGGTGATCAGGCTGTTGGCGCCGGGAACCTTCAGGAACAGCGCGGACAGCGCGGCGCTGGCATTGATGGTCACCGGCACCTGCGCGGTCGAACCGTTGCTGGCCGGCGTATTGGCCTGCACCGACTCGACCTTCGGGTCATTGGCGGACTGCGCCGGAATGTTGCCGCTGGTCAGGCTGCCGGAGAAGTCGCCCACCTTCACGGCGATGGACTGCATCACGGCGTTGGCGTCGCCCGGATTGATCGTCCCGGACGGGGGCAGCGTGGGTTGTGGTCCATCGTCACCACCACCACCACCGCCACCGCCGCCGCAGGCCGCGAGCGCGAGCGCGCCGGCACACAACAGCAGGACGAGACGTGCGGGGTGCCGGCGCCGCTGCGGGCCGGATCCTTCGGATGATGTCGGGTTCATGGGATGCTCCTCGGATGGCTGGTGGAAGCCCGTGCGGAAACCGCTCTGGCCGTCGTTGCCGCGTCCGGCAGTATGGACCAAGGTCCGCGCGCATGTCTCGGCTGCGCGGAAATATCTACAGCTTGAGCATCGCCTTGAGCTCCAGCCACAGCTCGGCGTAGGCGAGCAGGGCGGGGTCGTCTGACGGTGCGAACGCAGCCATCGGCGCGCGCCGCTCGCCCATGCGTTCGACCATCGACGCATAGGGGATGACGGCATGCAGGCCGCGCGCCATCGCCTGCGGCCGCCGTTCGATCAGCTCGCGATGCAGCTGCCGGCGGCGATCGGCCATCGAGTAGAACGGCCGCAGCCGCGATGGGTCGAAGCCCGCGTCGCGCAGGTAGTCCTCGACCTGTTCGAGCGCGCGCAGCGACAGCCAGGTCGGCACCACCGGTGCGAGCACGAGGTCGGCGGCGGCGAACACGTTGTCGGCCAGGTGCGACAGGCTCGGCGGGCAGTCGAGGATCGCCAGCGCGTAGTCGCCAGCGAACGGCTTGAGCAGGCGGCGCAGCGCCTGCCGCGGCGGCTCGACCTTTCTCAGCATGACGTCGAGATAGCGGTACGAGAAGTCCGCCGGGATCAGGCTCAGGTTCGCATAGGGCGAGGGCGTGACCAGGCGCGACACCGGCGTGGCGCCGTGCAGCACGTTTTTGGTCTTCTCGTGTTGCGGCTGACCGTGGAAATACCAGCTCGAAGCGCCCTGCGGGTCGAGGTCCCAGAGTAGGGTCGGGACATCGTTTGCGGCGGCGAGATAGGCGAGGTTGACCGCGGCGGCGGTCTTGCCGACACCGCCCTTGAGATTGTGCAGCGCGACCGTTTTCATGATCTGCCCCTCCGCTCTCCAGAATCGCTAGTCCCCGAAGCTGCGCAACTCCCCGCCATAGGCCACGGCGACACAGCGCGCGCCGGCGTTGACCGCCGCGGTCGCCGACATGATGCTCGACAGCAGCTCGACACCCTGGCTGCGTGCCGCGGCCGCCAGCCGCTCGTAGCCGGGCAGGGTGGGAATCTCGGTGGGATCGCCGCCGTAGCTGACGCAGACGTGCCGGGTGTCGATGCCGAGCTCGATCTGGTGGGCGACGTGGATCAGCATCCGCTCGACGGCGCGCTCGTGGCTGCGGATGTTGGCGATCGGCTGGGTCTCGCCGCGATAGCAGAGGATCACCGGCTTGATGTCGAGTGCCGAGCCGATCGCGTAGCTGATCAGGCCGACGCTCTTCTCGCCCTTCTTGATCGCGCGGTTGCGGATGTAATAGAGATCGCCCGGCACCATGTAGCCGCAGATGTGCTCGCGCAATTCATCGAGGCGGCGGCGGATGTCGTTGGGCGGCGCGCCGGCGCGGGCGAGCTTGGCCGCTTCGGCGACCAGCACACCGGTGCCCGAGAACATGTTGCGTGAATCGACCACGCGCAGTGCGAACGGTCCGCCGACGCCGGCGCCGCTGCGCGTGGCCTTGTAGTCGCTGAGGATCGCGAACGAAGCCTTGGTGGCGTTCTCGAAGATCGGGCTGCGCGTCGCCGTGATCGTGATGCAGAAGACGTAGTCGTAGTCGAGGACGAGACGGTCGAGGAACAGCTCGCGGATCTGGTCGGCGCTCAAGGGCTGTGTTTCCGCGTCGTAGCCCTTCGCGGCGAGCTGCTCGGCGTAGAAGCGCAGCGTCTGCTCGGGATCGCGCGTATCGACGAGCTGCTCGTCACCGAGACGGATGGTGATCGGCAGGATGTGGATGCCGTGCTCGCGGAAGAATTCCGGGGGCAGATCGCAGCTCGCATCGGCGACAACGCCAATCCGCATGGACGCTCCTGAAGTCGGGTGCCTCGTCGCGGCAGAGTGTACCCGCCCGCTGCCGGCCGGGCGGCGCTCAGGGACGCAGGCGATCGAGCCGGAAGCGCCGGCTGAGCAGGCGGTCGCGCAGGCGCGTCGGCAGCCAGCGCGCCAGCCAAGGCAGCAGCGTGCTGCCGTTGCCCAGCCGGATCACCGGCGCGACCCGGTCGGCGAGGACCGCATCGACCATCCGACGGGCGAACTCGGCGGTGGGTGTCGCGTGCTGCTGCGAGGCGTTGGCGCGCGCGGCGATGCCGTCCCCGGCCGCGGCGTACAGCGAATCCGGTGCGCGGGCGACGCGCTGCGAGGCCGCCGCACCGAAGTCCGACTGGATCGCGCCCGGCTGCACGACGAGCACCTCGATACCGAACGGCGCGAGTTCCATGCGCAAGGCATCGGACAGCGCGTGTACCGCCGCCTTGCTGGCGCAGTAGGCGCCGGCGAAGGGCGTGACGAGGATGCCGGAGACGCTGCCGACGTTGACGATGCGTCCAGCGCGCTGCGGCAGCATCAGCGGCAGCAGCGCGCGCGTGAGCGCGATCGGGCCGATGACATTGGTCTCGAACTGCGCACGCAGTGCGGCGCTGTCGAGGTCGAACAGCGGCCCCATCTGCCCGTAGCCGGCGTTGTTGACCAGCACGTCGATGCCGGCGCCGTCCGCACGCAGCTGCTGCGCGAACGCGCGGATGCTCGTGTCGTCGCAGACGTCCAGCGCCGCGGTGCGCAGGCCCTGCGCGGCGAGATCGGACAGCGTCTCGGGCCGGCGCGCGGTCGCGTACACGGTGCAGCCGCGCGCGTGGAACTCGCGCGCGAGCGCGCGGCCGATGCCGCCGGAGCAGCCGGTGATGACGACCGTCGCCGGGCGGCGCAGCGCGCTCACCGGTCTTACAGGTCCAGGTTGCCGACCAGCAGCGCGTTCTTCTCGATGAACTCGCGGCGCGGTTCGACGTGCTCGCCCATCAGCGTCGTGAAGATCTGATCGGCGGCGACCGCGTCGTCGACGTCCACTTTCACCAGGCGGCGATTCTTCGGATCGAGCGTCGTCTCGCGCAGCTGCTCGGGGTTCATCTCGCCCAAGCCCTTGTAGCGCTGGATGTGCAGGCCGCGGCGCGCCTCGCCGATCAGCCAGGCGTAGGTCTCGTCGAAGTCCGTCACGGTCTGGCTGCGCTCGCCGCGGCGGACTTCGGCATCGGCTCCGGTCAATTCACGCAGTTGCTCGCGCAGGCGGGCGATGCGGCCGTATTCGGGGCCGGAGAAGAAATCGCTGTTGAAGTTGAAGGTCTGGACATTGCCGTGGATGCTGCGGCTGACCTGCAGCACCGGCCCTTCGCTGCCCAGGCGCGCGCTGACGTGGAACTGGCCGCGCAAACCGGCACCGTCGAGCGCCGCCTGGTAGCGCGGCACCCAGGCCGCCAGCGCCTCGGCGCTGTCCGGCACCGGCGCGAGCCGCGCCAGGGTCGTCAGCACATGGTGGTCGTAACGGCGCGCCAGGCGCTCGATCAGTTCGGCGACCGCCGCGTATTCGCGCACCGCCGCCGCCAGCGCGTCCGCGGCCACCGTGTGGCCGGCGACACTCAGGCTGGCGCCGTCGAGCGCGTTGCCGATCAGCCAGGCGTCCAGCTCGTGGTCGTCCTTGACGTAGGTCTCCTGCTTGCCGGCCTTGAGCTTGTACAGCGGCGGCTGGGCGATGTAGATGTGGCCCTGCTCGATCAGCGTGTACATGTGGCGGTAGAAGAAGGTCAGCAGCAGCGTGCGGATGTGCGCGCCGTCCACGTCGGCGTCGGTCATGATGATGATGCGGTGGTAGCGCAGCTTCTCCGGCCTGAAGTCGTCCTTGCCGATGCCGCAGCCCAGCGCCGTGATCAGCGTCGCAACCTCTTGAGATGAAAGCATTTTTTCGAGACGGGCGCGCTCGACGTTGAGGATCTTGCCCTTCAGCGGCAGGATCGCCTGGAACTGGCGGTCACGGCCCTGCTTGGCGCTGCCGCCGGCGGAGTCACCCTCGACCAGGAACAGTTCCGACTTGGCCGGGTCCTTCTCCTGGCAGTCGGCGAGCTTGCCGGGCAGGCCGATGCCATCCATCACGCCCTTGCGCCGTGTCATCTCGCGCGCCTTGCGCGCCGCCTCGCGCGCGGTCGCCGCCTCGACGATCTTGCCGCAGATGGTCCTGGCCTCGACCGGCCGTTCGAGCAGGAATTCCGCGAGCTTGGCGGCGACCACCTCCTCGACCGCCGGCCGCGCCTCGCTCGACACCAGCTTCATCTTGGTCTGCGACGCGAACTTCGGGTCCGGCATCTTCACCGACAGCACGCAGGCCAGACCCTCGCGCATGTCGTCACCGGTGATGTCCACCTTCGCCTTCTTGGCGATCTCGTTTTCCTCGATGTACTTGTTGATCACGCGCGTCATCGCCGCGCGCAGCCCGGTCAGGTGCGTGCCGCCGTCCGACTGCGGGATGTTGTTGGTGAAGCACAGCACCTGCTCGGCGTAGCTGTCGTTCCACTGCATCGCGACCTCGACGGTCACCGACACCGGCACGCCGCCGGTGGACACCTCGGCCGTGCCACTGGCATGGAACACGGTCGGATGCAGGACCGTCTTGGCGCGGTTGATGTACTCGACGAAGCCCTTCACGCCACCGGCGAAAGCGAAGTCCTCCTCCTTGCCGCTGCGCTCGTCGATCAGGCGGATGCGCACGCCGTTGTTGAGGAAGGACAGCTCGCGCAGGCGCTTGGCGAGGATCTCGTAGTGGTACTCGATCTTGCCGAAGATCTCGTCGTCGGCGAGGAAGTGCACCTCGGTCCCGCGCGCGTCGGTGTCGCCGATGACCTTGAGGGGCGACACCTCGACGCCGTTCTGGATCTCGATGACGCGGTCCACCGGCGTGCCGCGATGAAACTCCATGAAGTGCTTCTTGCCGTCGCGGCGGATGGTCAGCTTGAGCCACTTGGACAGCGCGTTGACGCAGGACACGCCGACGCCGTGCAGTCCGCCGGACACCTTGTAGCTGTTCTGGTTGAACTTGCCGCCGGCGTGCAGCACGCACATGACGATCTCGGCGGCCGAGCGTCTCGGCTCATGCTTGTCGTCGAACTTGATGCCGACCGGGATGCCGCGGCCGTTGTCGGACACCGAGATCGAGTTGTCGGTGTGGATGGTGACGACGATGTCGTCACAGTGACCGGCGAGCGCCTCGTCCACGGCGTTGTCGACCACCTCGAACACCATGTGGTGCAGGCCGGTGCCATCGGAGGTATCGCCGATGTACATGCCCGGGCGTTTGCGCACCGCCTCCAGGCCTTCGAGCTGCTGGATACTGGACTCGTCGTAGGTGGCGACGTTCTGGGCGGTCGATAGCGAGGTCATGTTCGGAAACGGCGGTGAATGCGGGATTTTAGCACCGGACACCCGGCCAGCCGGGTGCGGTGTATGCGGGCGGATTACGAATCGGGGCGCAGGACCCCACGTTCCACGTGGAACAACGCGGCGTCGGCGACCGTCGCCAGCACGCCGCTGCGCTCGAAGGCGGTGACGAAGACCTGGCCGGGATAGCGCACCAGCGCCGCCAGCAGTGTCGCCTGGTAGCGTTCCGCCAGTTCGGCGCCGAAGTCATCGACCAGCAGGACCGGGTACCGCCCGGCACTGCGCCCGATCACCGTGCACTGCGCCAGCAGCAGCGCCGCGATCAGCAGCTTCTGCTGGCCACGGCTGATGCGATGCCGGATGCCGTGACCGCCGGCGCGCACGCGCAGCTCCGCGCGATGCGGCCCGGCCTGCGTCGTGCCGAGCCGCCGGTCGGCCGTGCGCTGGCGCAGCAGCGCCTCGCGCAGCGCGAGTCCCTGACCCCAGCCGCTGAGTAGCTCGAAATTCCATTCACCCTCGTCGAGCAGTACACGGACGTGGTCCTGCACGGTCGGACCGATGTCGGCGAGGTGGGTGCGGCGCAGCGCATCGAGCCGCTCCCCGGCTTCCGCCAGTTCCGGTTCCCAGACGGCCAGCTCGCGGTCGCTGGCGTTCTGCCGCAGCGCCTGATTGCGCTGGCGCAGGGCGCGCCGGTACCGGCTCCACGTCGGCAGAAACGATGGTTCCACGTGGAACACACCCCAGTCGAGGAAGCTGCGACGGTAGCTGGGGCCCTCCTGCAGCATACGATGCATGCCCGGCTCCAGCACCTGGACCGGCAGCAGTCGAAGCAGATCCAGGTTTCTCGCGGCCTGTCCATCGACGCGAACCTGGCCGACGCCGTCCTGCCAGCGGACGCCGACGCGGTGCCGGGGCTCGGTGTCCGCCGCCTCGACCCGCCCGAAAACCAGCCAGTGGCGACCCGCCACGCCCGCCAGTTCGCCCGGCGTACTGCCGCGAAACGACTTGCCACGACCCAGCGTGTAGAGGGCCTCCAGCAGGCTGGTCTTGCCGGCGGCGTTGGCGCCGAAAATGAAATTGAGCCTGCAGTGGGTCTGCAGGCTCAATGTTTCGAACAAGCGGAAATTCTGTGCCCTGAGCTGGACGATGCGCATGCGCGCCCCACCCGGCAGGCTACAGGCGCATCGGCATCACGACGTAGCGGCTCGCCGCGTTGCTGGCCCCGCGGATCAGACCGCTGGAGTCGGCGTTCTTCAACTCCATTACGAACCGCTCCTCGTCGAGGGCGGACAGGGCATCGAGCAGATAGTTCACGTTGAAGCCGATCTCTAGCGGGGCACCGCTGTAGCTGACTTCCAGATCCTCCTCCGCTTCCTCGTGCTCCGGATTGTGTGTCTGCAGCGTCAGTTTGCCGCCCTCCAGCGACAGGCGCACGCCACGGAACTTCTCATTCGACAGAATCGCGGTGCGCGCCAGCGCGCGCTTGACCGTCTCGCGGTCCGCTTCGAGGTGCTTGTCGCCCGATTCGGGGACGACCCGCTCGTAGTCCGGGAAGCGGCCATCGATCAGCTTGGAGGTCATGCGCACGACATCCAGATCCGCCTCGATCTGTCCGGCGCCGAGCCGGATCTGCACCGGCTCCTCGGTATTGTCGAGCAGGCGTTGCAGTTCCAGCACCGCCTTGCGCGGCACGATCACCTGGGTCTGCTCGCCGACGCCGGTGTCCAGTCCGATCTCGCTGAGGGCCAGGCGGTGACCGTCGGTGGCCACCGTGCGCACGCGGCGGCTGTTGACCTCGAGCAGCATGCCGTTCAGGTAATACCGCACGTCCTGCTGCGCCATCGCGAACTGCGTCTTCTCGATCAGGGTCTTCAGCTGGCGGCGCTGCAGCGCCACGACGCGGCCGTCGGCCACGCGGCCCATCGCCGGGAACTCCTCCGCGCGCAGGCAGGCCAGCGAGTACTTGCTACGCCCGGACTTGAGCAGGGCCTTCTCGGCGCCGACCTCGAGCGCGATATCCGCGCCTTCCGGAAGCCCGCGGCAGATGTCGAACAGCTTGCGCGCCGGCACTGTCGCCCGTCCCGGCGCGAGGTTCTGCACGCGCGCACGCGCCTCCAGTTCGATCTCCAGGTCGGTGGCGGTCACCACCAGTTCGTCGTCCTTCAAGTCGAGCAGGAAATTCGACAGCACCGGCAAGGTCTGGCGCCGCTCGACCACGCCGATCACCGCCGACAGGGCCGACAGCAGTTCGTTTCTCCCCACTTGCAGTTTCATCGCCTCACCCGCTGTTCTGTTCAATGGATCAATAAGAAAGACAGCTAACAGTAACAAGCCCTGCCCCGGCCTGGGGATAATCCCGTACTATCACTTCAAAATCATAAACTTACGTCATGATAAACATGCCGGGCCGCGGGCGGCTCGCCGTCGCGGATTGTGTGGGTAACTTGGGCATCAACATTATCCACAACTTGTCCCCGTGCGGACTCGACACGCTGTTCCACCGTCATCCCACGTCAAATCCCCAACTGCCGCTGCAGGTTCTCATAATCCTCGCGGATCTTCAGATCCTCGCCGCGCAGCTCCGCGATCTTGCGGCACGCGTGCAGCACCGTCGTATGGTCCTTGCCGAAGGCCTCGCCGATTTCCGGCAGGCTGTGTTGCGTCAGTTCCTTGGCCAGGCACATCGCGATCTGCCGCGGCCGCGCCAGCGAGCGCGTGCGACGCGGCGAATTCAGGTCACCGACGCGGATGTTGTAGTAGCCGGCCACGGTGCGCTTGATGTTGTCGATCGTCACCATGCGCTCGTAGGCCGCGAGCAGGTCCTTGAGCGTGTTGCGCGCGAACTCCACGGTCAGCGGCTCGCCGCGCAGCCGCGAGCTGGCGGTCAGGCGCAGCAGCGCGCCTTCGAGTTCGCGCACGTTGGAGCGCACACGTTGCGCGACGAACAGCGCCACGTCCCTGGGCAGCGTCACGTGATTGGCCTCGGCCTTGGCCATCAGGATCGCCATGCGCGTCTCCAGGTCCGGCGGCTCCACCGCCACCGACAGACCCCAGGTGAAGCGCGACTTCAAGCGCTCGTCGATGCCATCCACGTCCTTCGGGTAGCGGTCGGAGGTCAGCACGATCTGCTTGCGGGCGTCGATCAGCGCGTTGAAGGTGTGGAAGAACTCCTCCTGCGTGCGTTCCTTATGCGCGAAGAAGTGGATGTCGTCGATCAGCAGCGCATCGACGGAGCGGTACAGGTTCTTGAATTCCTCGGTGCGGCCGTGACGGATCGCCGCAGTGAAATGGTTCATCCACTGCTCGGCGCCGAGATAGGCGATGCGCGCGCGCGGGTTGCGCGCGACGATGGCATTGCCGACCGCGTGCATCAGATGGGTCTTGCCCAGGCCGGAAGCACCATAGATCAGCAGCGGGTTGTAGGCCGAGCCCGGCGTCTCGACCACGTGCTGGGCCGCGGCGCGCGCATGTGCGTTGGACTTGCCCTCGATGAAATTGGCGAAGCTGTAGTCCGGGTTGAGCTTGCCGGACACGCTGGGCATCGGCGTCTCGTCGCCGGCCACCGTCTCCGCGCCGGCACCCGGGCGGGAATCGGCGGCACCGACTGCGAGCTCGACCAGCGGCGCCGATTCGCCGCCGATGACGCGCACCGCGCGCTCGATCAGCGTCAGGAACCTCTCCCGCACCCGTTCGAGCACCAGCCGGTTGGGCGCCAGCAGCAGCAGGCGGCCGTCGTCGCCGACCGGTTGCAGTGGACGCAGCCAGGTGTTGATGTCCTTGTCCGACAGCTCGCCTTCGAGCCAGCGCACGGACTGAGTCCAGAGATCCTCTTGAGGCATGTAGTCGTTGTAATGGCGGAGACGGAGGCCCGCGGCGGTCGCACGACGGAGCGGCAGTCTAAGACTTCGTCCGGCACTTATCCACAGGACGGGGCACACCGCCGCCGTTTCGGACGGCTTGAACGATAAACGCTCAGCCGCTACACTCCGCGCCCTTTTTTCCTCATTCCGACCACAGGGTGATGTCATGTCCAAGCGCACCTTTCAACCCAAGAAGCTGCGTCGCAAGCGCACGCACGGCTTCCGCGCGCGCATGGCGACCAAGGGCGGCCGCCTCGTGCTGTCGCGCCGCCGCGCCAAGGGCCGTAAGCGGCTGGTGCCCTGACGCGCCCGCGACACCCGGACTGGACCGGTCCTGAGTCATGGCGCGCTTTCCACGGCGCGCCCGCCTGTTGACCGCGCCGGAGTTCGACGCCACATTCCGGCTCGGCTCGCGCCACAGCGAGCGCTGGTTGACCGCGATCAGCGCCCGCAACGACCGGACCCACGCACGACTGGGTCTGGCAATCGCCCGCAAGTCGGTGCCTCTGGCGGTTCACCGCAATCGCATCAAGCGCAGGATCCGCGAGAGTTTTCGTCTCCACCAGCACCGGCTGCCGGCGGTGGATATCGTCCTGCTCGCACGGCCCGGGTGCGAACAGGCCAGTGCAGCCGAACTGGACCGCAGTCTGGAGCGCCTGTGGAACCGCATCGCAGCATCCTCGCTGAAGTCCTCCGCGCGCTGATCCGCGGCTATCAGCTGCTGCTGAGCCCGCTGCTCGGGCCGCGCTGCCGCTTCTATCCCTCCTGCTCCCAGTACGCGATCGAGGCCGTCGAACGTCACGGCGCGCTGCGTGGCGCCGCGCTCGCTGCCCGCCGCCTGCTGCGCTGTCATCCCCTCAACCCGGGCGGTTACGATCCCGTGCCGCCGCCGGCCGATCCGCAGCGCTGCGGGCACTGCCGGGAACCTCACGCTTAAGGCCATGGAAAACCGCCGCTTCATCCTCATCGCGCTGCTCGGTGTGGTCCTGTTCTTCCTCTATCAGGCCTGGGAGAAGGACTACGCCACGCCCGCCGCACCGGCCGCGACCGCCGCACCGGCGATCACCGACGAACCGGTGCCCAACGCGCCCGCGGGCGAGGTTCCCGCGGCACGAGCGCAGCTCGAAGCGCCGGTCAGCACCGATTCCGCGCGCGTGACCGTCGAAACCGACGTCCTGCGCGCGGAGATCGCACTGACCGGCGGCGAGCTGCGCCGCCTCGAACTCAAGAATTACGCGGTGTCGAAGGACCGCCCCGACGAAGCGCTGGCCCTGCTCGACGACCGCCAGGGGCGTTACTTCGTCCTGCAGAGCGGGCTCGCCGGTGCGCAGCAGCCGCTGGTGACGCACCGCACGCCGTTCGCCGCGCCGCAGGCTGCGTACCGGCTCGACGATGGTGCCGATCAGGTCGAAGCGGTGCTCGAATACCGCGACGCGTCCGGCTACGTGGCGCGCAAGATCTACCGCTTCCGCCGCGGCGAATACCGTGTCGAGCTGATCCACGAGCTGGTCAACGGCGGCGACACCGAACTCGTCGCCAGCCCCTACGCGCGTCTGGCGCGCACCGTGTTCAAGACCGGTGGCGAGCCGCCGTTCGTCAGCACCTTCACCGGCGTCGGCTTCTACGAACAGAAGGAAGCCAGCAGCAGCTACCGCTTCAAGAAGACCAAGCTCGAAAAGCTCGCCGACGAAGCCTACGAGACGCGCCAGACCGGCGGCTGGATCGCGATGCTGCAGCATTACTTCGTGTGCGCGATCCTGCCGGCACAGGATCAGCCGGCCACGTTCGCGGCCAAGCCGGCCGCCGGCCAGGGTTACATGGCGCAGTATCTCGGTGCACCGCAGACCGTCGCGCCGGGCCAGGAGGCCCGCTTCACGACACCGCTCTATCTGGGACCGAAACTCCAGGACCGCGTCGCCGCCGTCGCGCCCGGCTTCGACCTGACGCTGGACTACGGCGTGCTCACGCCGATCTCCGAGCCGCTGTTCTGGCTGCTGAGCAGCTTCCACAAGTTCACCGGCAACTGGGGCGTCGCCATCATCCTGCTGACGCTGCTGGTCAAGGCGCTGATGTACAAGCTGTCCGAAGCGCAATACCGCTCGATGGCGAAGATGAAGAAGTTCGGGCCCAAGATCCAGGACATCCGCGAACGCTACGGCGACGACCGCGAGCGCATGCAGAAGGCGATGATGGAGCTGTACAAGAAGGAGGGCTTCAATCCGCTGGCCGGCTGCTGGCCGCTGCTGGTGCAGTTCCCGGTGTTCATCGCGCTGTACTGGGTGCTGCTCGAATCGGTCGAGCTGCGCCAGGCCTCGTTCGCGTTCTGGCTCAACGACCTGACCTCGCCGGACCCGTACTACGTGCTGCCGGTGCTGTTCGGCGCGTCGATGTTCGTGCAGCAGAAGCTGTCCGGCCAACAGGCGATGGATCCGATGCAGCAGAAGATCATGAACGTCATGCCGATCATGCTCACGGCGTTCTTCGCATTCTTCCAGTCGGGCCTGGTGCTGTACTGGTTCGTCAGCAACCTGATCGGCATCGCGCAGCAATGGTTCATCACGCGCAAGCTGGAGAAAGAAGAAGCCGCGCGCGCCGCGAAGCGCTAGATTTGAGCGCGTGACACGCGCGCCGGCCACCGACACCATCGTCGCCATCGCCACGCCGCCGGGACGCGGCGCGGTCGGCATCCTGCGCCTGTCCGGACCGCGCGCCGTGGCCATCGCCGAACGCCTCGCCGGCGCACTGCCGCCGCCGCGCCAGTTCGCGTGGCGGCACTTCCGCACGGCCGACGGCGAGGCGATCGACAGTGGTCTGGTCCTGCGCTTCGCCGCGCCGGCCTCGTTCACCGGCGAGGACGTGGTCGAGCTGCAGGGCCATGGCGGACCGGTGCTGCTGCAGGCCCTCGTCGAAGCGGCCTGCGCCGCCGGTGCGCGGCCGGCGCGTCCCGGCGAGTTCTCCGAGCGCGCGTTTCTCAACGGCCGGCTGGACCTCGCCCAGGCCGAGGCGATCGCCGACCTGATCGACGCCGGCACGCGCGATGCCGCGCGCGCCGCACAGCGCTCCCTCGACGGCGCGCTGTCGCAGCGCGTCACCGCCGTCGCCGACGAGCTGACCGCGCTGCGCGTCTGGGTCGAGGGCGCGCTCGACTTCTCCGACGAGGACATCGACTGGCTCGGCGACGCGCGCCTGCGCGAGCGCATCGCCGCGCTGCGCGAACATCTGCAGGTGCTGCTCGCCGACGCCGGACGCGGACGGCGCCTGCGCGACGGCCTGACCGTCGCCCTCACCGGCCGGCCCAACGTCGGCAAATCCACTCTGCTCAACCGGCTGGCGGGTGCCGAGGTCGCCATCGTCACCGAGATCCCCGGCACCACGCGCGACGTGCTGCGTGAGAACCTCGACCTGCACGGGCTGCCGGTCACGCTGGTCGATACCGCCGGCCTGCGCGACACCGACGATCCGGTCGAGCGCGAAGGCGTGCGCCGCGCGCGCGCCGCGCTCGAGCGCGCCGAGCTGGCGCTGTTCCTCGTCGATGCGCGCAGCGGCATCACCGCGGAGGACGCGCGCCTGCTCGCCGGACTGCCGTCCGCGCTGCCGACGCTGGTGATCCACAACAAGTGCGATCTGCTCCCCGCGCCGCCGCCAGTTACGGACGACGGCCGCACGCACCTGTTCCTGTCCGCGGCCACCGGCGCCGGCGTCGATGCGCTGATCGACGCGCTGCGCCGCTTCGCCGGCTTGGGCGAAGACAGCCAGAGCGCGTTCTCCGCACGCACGCGCCACCTCGACGCGCTGCGCCGCACGCTCGCCTGCGTCGCCGATGCACAGACCCGCCTCGCCGAAGGCGCCGGCGCCGAACTCGCCGCCGAGGAACTGCGCCTGGCGCAGGACGCGCTCGGCGAAATCACCGGCCGCGTCTCCAGCGACGCCCTGCTCGGCGAGATCTTCTCGCGCTTCTGCATCGGCAAGTAGGGCCGCCATGACGCCCGCCGAACTGACCGAGTTCATTCACCGCAGCATTCCGCTGACGCGGGCGCTGGCGGCGCGGGTGACCGAGGCGGGCGCCCGCCGCTTGTGCATCGAGGCGCCGCTGGAGCCGAATCTCAATCCGCATGGCACGGCCTTCGGCGGCAGCCTGGCGACGCTGGGCATCCTCGCCGGCTGGCTCGTGCTGCACCACGAACTCGTCGAAGCCGACCTCGATGTCGGCCTGGTCGTCCGCCACAGCGAACTCGATTACCTGCGGCCGGTCACCGGCACGCTGATCGCCGACAGCGCGCTCGCCGACGCCGACTGGCAGGATTTTGCAGCGACGCTGCGCGCGGGGCGACGCGCGCGCATCACCGTGGTCAGCCGCCTGCGCAGCGGCGCCGACGATGCGGTGCGCGTGCGTGCCGACTATGTGGCGACGCCGCAGCGCTGAGCGCCTCGCGGCGCTGCTGCTGCTGGCCGTCGCGCCGGCCGGGGCGCAGATGCACAGCGAGCGCGTCGCGCTGCGTCTGGACGGCGGCCGCGTCGTCGAAGCCGAGCTGCGGCGACCGGCGGACGTAGATAACCCCCTGCCGGTGGTGATGCTGTTCGGCGGTTTCCGCGGCGCGGCGACGGTGCTCGACGCCGTTCCGGCCGGGCTGCCGCTGGTCGCGGCGAGCTTCGACTACCCCTTCGACCCGCCGCGCCGTTTCCGTTTCCCGCACAGCTTCGCCGACCTGCCGGCGCTGGGCCGCGGCATCGATCAGACCTTCGAAGGCATCCGTCTGCTCAGCGCCCATCTGCGCGCGCGTCCCGACATCGATGCACGGCGCATCACCATCGTCGGCGCCAGCCTCGGCGCGCCGTTCGCGGTGGTTTCGGCCGCGGAGCTGGCGTTGCCGGGCGTGGTCGTGGTCCACGGCTTCGGCCGCACCGCCGAGGTGATCGCGCAGCAGTTCGTCCGCAAGCTGGAGCCGCGCTACGGCGGCTGGGTGCGCGGCCCGGCGCGGCTGCTGGCAGGGCTGCTGGCGTGGGCCTACGACCTGCCGGATGCGGAGATCCATGCGGCGCGGCTCGGGAGCGCGCAGCGCGCGCTGATGATCGTCGCGGCCGACGACGAGCTGATTCCCGCAGCGGCGACGCAGGCGCTGTGGCAGGCGCTGCATGACGCACCGGCGGTGGCCGAACGCATCGACGAGGCCGGCGCGCATCTGCGCGGGCAGGACGATCCGCGCATCGCGGATCTGGTCGCCACCGCGCTGGACTGGATGCGGCGCGTCGGGCTGCTGTGATGCCCTCGCAGTGCGTTTCTCCTCATTCCCCTGCGGCGGGCCGCTGCTAGAGTTGCACATCCCCGGCGCAGACCGGGACTCGATGGGGAAAATCCGATGCGTGCGTTCCCGCTGTTCGTTGCGGCCCTGCTGGCCGCCGTCGTGTGCGGTCCGGTGACGGCCGCCGATCCGGCCACCGGCACGGTCTCGCCGGCCGCGCCGCAGACCGAGTTCACGATGGGGCCGTACCTGACCTCGACCGGCCTGTTCTGCTCGGCGCTCGAAGGCTGCGACAGCTACGAGCTGACCGCCGAACTGCCGGCGGACTACGCGACGACGCATCCCGATGCGCTGATCCGCTTCGGCCTGGGCTGGGCCGGCAAGCTCGACCTGTTCGTGTTCGAGGTCGTCGATGCCGATTCCGGCGAGACGCTGCAGACCTCCGAGAGCACCGATCTCGGTTCGCAGACGATCTACCTGCCGGCCGGCGCCGGCACGCGCCGGCTGCGCCTGCAGGTGACGCCGGCCGCGCCGAACAACAGCGTGATCCACGGCACCGCCTCGCTCAGCGGCGGCGAGGACGACGGCCTGCGTCCGAACCCGGTCGGACCCGGCGTGCCGCGCTACCAGGTCTATGCGCCGCCGGCCGGACTGTCCGGCAACACCGGCGAGCCGTCCACCGGCTACAACCCGGCGAGCAAGCAGTCCTTCATTCTTTCCGGCCTCAAGACGCTGTGGCTGCGCTACCCGCAGGATCTCGACCCGCCGCTGCCGCAGGCCTGCGAGGGCGAATGGGCCGAGCGCTCCAGCGTCGTGACCAGCGTGACCACGCTCGATCCGATCGGCATCACCGATTCGCTGGTGCGCGGCCACGAAACCACCCGCACGATCATCGGCCAGCTCGCCGGCGCCAACAGCGCTGCCGCCTACACCGACGACGACGGGGAAACCTGGATTCCGGTCGAGGGCGGCCCGCCGGTGTCGGCGATCGACCACCAGACCTATGGCGCCGGACCCTATCCGGCCAGCCATCCCTTCGGCATCACCGGCAATCCGGTCTATCCCAACGCGGTCTATTACTGCGGGCAGGACATCGGCTTTGCGTCCTGCGCGCGCTCCGACAACGGCGGCATCAGCTTCGGCCCGGCGACGCTGGCCTACACCGTGCAGCAGTGCGCCGGCATCCATGGCCACGTGCGCGTCGCACCGGACGGCACGGTCTATCTGCCGGGCAAGTCCTGCGGCACCGGCGTCGCGGTGACGGTCTCCGAAGATGCGGGCACGACTTGGACCGTGCGACCGGTGCCGGGCTCGCGGCCGGCGATCCGCGATCCGTCGGTGGCGCTGGCGACCGACAGCACCGCCTATTTCTGCTACTCCAACGGCGACGGCCGCGCGACAGTGTCGGTCACGCGCGACCGCGGCCGCAGCTGGGACGCACCGGTGGAACTGGGCGCCGACATGGGCGTCCGTCACACCATGTTCACGCACGCGCTGGCCGGCGATCCCGACCGCGCGGTCTGCGCCTATCTGGGAACGACCACCGAGGGCAATCCGGTCGCGCTCGACTTCCCCGGCGTCTGGCACCTGTACTTCTCGACGACCTACGACGGCGGCAGGACCTGGACCACGGTCAACGCCACGCCCGACGATCCGGTGCAGGGCGTCGGCGGTATCTGGAACAGCGGCGGCAGCAGCCTCAACCGCAACCTGCTCGACTTCAACGAGATGAGCATCGACGAGCGCGGCTATCCGATGTACGGCTACGCCGACGGCTGCATCGGCGACTGCGACATCGACCCGGCACTCAACAGCTTCGCCGCATTTCCCAAGATCGCGCGCCAGGTTGCCGGCAAGTCGCTGTACGCGGCGTTCGACGCGGCCGAGCCGCGCGCGCCGTCGCCGGCCTGCCTGTCCGGCCTGCGCACGCCGGAGCGCACGCAGTTGAACTGGCGCGTGCCGGAGAACGGCGGCGCGGCGATCGCCGGATACAAGATCTATCGTGGACTGGCACCTGGCGCCGAGGAACTCGTCGGCGCCACCGACGGTACGCCCGGCTACATCGATCTCGGCGTCGATCCGGGAGTCGAGAAGTACTACTACAAGGTCACCGCGATCAACGCCGCCGGCGAAGGCGTGGCCAGCAACACCATCGAGCTGCCGGTGACCATTCCGCAGATCGAGAGCGTCTGCGCCGTGCCCGGCCGGCGCATCGTCGATGACGCCGCCGGCGACGCCGACTTGCCGGACTTCGACCTGATCTCCCTGCACATCGCCGAGCCGGAGCAGACGCCGGACGCGCTGATCTTCCAGATCAAGGTCGCGTCGCTGCAGACCGCCCCGATCGGCACGATGTGGGAAGTGCTGTTCAACACGCCGGCGCTGCCCGGCAGCGGCACGGTCAAGAAACTGGTCGGCATGATCGCCACCGAGACCGGCATGCGCTACGTGCACGGCAGCAACGATTCGCAGGCGGTCGTGCTGGTCGGCTACCAGGAAGTGACGATCGAAGGCGACCTCGATCCCGCCAGCGGCTACAGCCCCGACGGCACGATCCAGCTCGTCGTCCCCCGCAGCGTGCTCGGCGTCGGGCCCGGCGACACCCTGTCCGGCCTGATGCTGCGCACCCACACCGGCGCGACCGACAGCAGCGACACCCACCTCGTGCGCAGCACCAACACCCTCGACACCGCCACCGCGACCGACGGCTACACGCTGCGCGCGACCGACGGCTGCCTACCCAACACCGCGCCGTTCGCGGTGCTCGCGGCGACGCCGGCGCGCGGTGCCGCGCCGCTGACCGTGCGCTTCGACGCGGCCGCCAGCCACGACAACGAGGACGCGATCGTCGAATACGTCTTCGACTTCGGCGACCAGACCGCGCAGGTCGTCCAGGCCACGCCCACGGTCACCCACCACTACGCCCAGGCCGGCTTCTACCGCGCGACGCTGCAGGTGCAGGACGCGCGCGGCAAGCTCAGCGAGAACGTCGCACAGGCAGTGATCGACACGACCGGATCGTCGGGCGGCGGCGGCAGCGATGCCGGCCGCTTCGGCGGCGCGTTCGGCGGCGGCGCGGTGTGGCTGCTGCTGCTCGCGGCGCTGCGGCGTCGGCGCGGCATCGTTGGCTGAGCCATATGCGCGATGGCCGACAATCGGGTGTCGAGTTGATTTTCTAGCCGGAGAGTGCGCAGCGAATGGCCGTCAATCGAGACAAGCCGGGCAGGTGGAAGGCCGATATCGCCGCATCAGTCGACATGTACAACGACTGGTTCATGAACTTTGCACCAAAAGCCTTTCGCGAGACGCGCGTGCCGACCACCCAGGATGTCGAGTCAACCCTGCGTTCGACCGACAACCTCACGAACATACAGCCCGCGATGCTGAGACGGCACCCGGAGATTCTTCCAACGCTCCACATGTCGACCTGTCCGCCGCTCGCGGTCGATCGCCTGATTGGTCTCGCGGGTATTTCGAGCACGCTCGTGAAAGGTATGGAGACGCGAAGGAAGCTCCCTGTGCGCATGACGCAAGCGGCGGCCGACAACGAGCTCGCGCGCATCACGGCAATCATCGAGAAGATGGCCGATCCGGACATCTTTGTCTGGCTATCGCGCAAAGACTCCCCGGCGACCGAGACCGAAATCCACTGAGCCGCCACGATCGTCGCGGACCGGCTCTGCGGGGCGGTCGCCAGCCCGATCATCCGCAACGCGCAAGAGCAGCGGCAACTGGCGGCCATCAAGAAATGGCTTGAGGCGCGTGGCTACAAGCAACTCGTCGCCAGCGACGGGGCAAGGTTCGACACGATGCCACCCGGCACGTTCAGCTTCCGCATGAACGTTCCCGTCCGGCTCAAGGGCGGCGCGCAGTCGGTCAACATTCCGATCGACGCCGCCGTTAATCCGAAGACGGCCAAGAAGGACGGTTTTCCGGTGTTCTTCGAGGCGAAGTCTGCGGGTGACTTCACAAACACCAACAAGCGCCGCAAAGAAGAGGCGGTCAAGATGACTCAGCTCCGCGGCGCCTACGGGAAGAAGGTACAGTTCAATCTATTCCTCTGCGGATACTTCGACAGCGGTTATCTGGGATACGAGGCTGCCGAAGGCATCGACTGGGTTTGGGAGCACCGCATCGACGATCTCGCGAAATTCGGACTTTGAACGTGTCTGACCCCAACGCCACGAGAGAGCAGGAACGCCTCGCGCTGCAAGCTTGTCTAGATGCGGCGAAGTCGCCGACCGAGCGCAACCGCTTCGGCCAGTTCGCGACGCCAACGGACCTTGCCGAGGACATTGTCGGCTACGCCGCGGCCCTTGCGCCTTCGGGCGCCAAGCTACGTTTCCTCGATCCGGCATTCGGTACGGGCGCGTTCTATTCGGCACTTCTCCGCATCGTGCCCAACGAGCGCATTGCCGAAGCCGCCGGCTTCGAGATCGATCCCCATTACGGTGCAGCCGCGACGAACTTTTGGAAAGACGCGCGTTTCGCGCTGACGATCGCCGACTTCACGCATGCAAAACCGTTGCCGCGTTTCAACGTCGTGATCTGTAATCCCCCTTACGTGCGGCACCATCACCTGCAGAATGGCGACAAGGCTTACCTGCAAGCGCGTACGTTGCAGCTTAGCGGGATGAAACTCAGTGGCCTTGCGGGTCTTTACTGTCACTTCCTCGGATTAGCCCACGCCTGGATGACCGAGGGCGGTATTGCCGGCTGGCTCATCCCAAGCGAGTTCATGGATGTGAACTACGGGGAGGCGGTCAAGCGATATCTGCTGGATCGGGTGACGCTCCTGCACATCCATCGTTTTGATCCCAACGATGTGCAGTTTGCCGACGCCCTTGTCTCCTCCGCCATCGTCTGGTTTCGCAATGAGCCGCCCCCTGCCGACCACGAAGTGAAATTCAGCTTCGGCGGTACGCTCGGAAAGCCCCGGATGACGCGTCTCATCTCGACGCGCGCTCTCGCGCGCGAACCGAAGTGGACCCGCTTTCCCGTGGCTGACGTGCGTCATCGCACTGAGGTCCCGACACTCGCCGAGTTTTTCAACATCAAGCGCGGCATCGCCACGGGCGACAACAGCTTCTTCATCCTTGCTGAGGAAGAGATTGTCCGTCGTGGTTTGCCTATGGAGGTCTTCACCCCGATTCTGCCAAGCCCACGATACCTCCCTGTCGATGAAATCAGGGGTTTGGAGGATGGCTCGCCCGACATCGACAGCCGCCTCTTTCTGCTCGATACGAAGCTTCCCGAGCACGAGGTTCGAAGACGCTATCCGGCACTTGCAGACTATCTGGAAGAGGGAAAAGCGAAGGGCTTGCCGCAGCGTTATCTGTGCGCACATCGCAGCCTCTGGTATGGCCAGGAAGACCGGCGAGCCGCACCCATCGTCTGCACTTACCTCGGACGCGGCGACTCGCGGAGAGGCAGGCCTTTTCGGTTCATTCTCAATGGCTCACGCGCCACGGTGACGAACGTGTACCTGGCTCTCTACCCGACACCGCTCATGGCGCGTGAAATGGATCGCAACCCGGGTCTTCTGCGCAGGGTCTGGAGCGCACTGAATGAGTTGCCGCACGACGTCTTACTCGGTGAGGGTCGCGTCTATGGCGGCGGCCTGCACAAACTCGAACCCCGCGAGCTTGGCAACGTGCCGGCCGCGTTCATTGCGGAGCTCTTGCAACGCTCAAGCTCTGTGATCCGGACTGAACAACTTTCGCTCCTCGCGGAGTCGCCTACGGAGCGGCTTGCTACGATGAAGACCCGAACGTCATCGCCGATTCCCGCATGACCGCCTTCAAGTTCTGCCCGCGCTGCGCGCGCCCGCTGATCGAGCGCGAGCAGGGTGGCCTGGTGCGCCGGGTGTGCCCGGACCAGGCCTGCGGTTTCGTGCACTGGGACAACCCGACGCCGGTGGTTGCAGCGGTGGTCGAGCACGAGGGCCAGATCGTGCTGGCGCGTAACGCGCTGTGGCCGCAGCGCTTCTTCGGCCTGATCACCGGCTTTCTCGAACGCAACGAGGATCCGGCCGAAGCGGTGCTGCGCGAGGTCGAGGAGGAACTGGGCCTCAAGGCGCAGTCGCCGGCCTTCATCGGCCACTACACCTTCGAGCGCATGAACCAGCTGATCGTCGCCTATCACGTCGTCGCCGAAGGCGAGATCGTGCTCAACGAGGAATTATCCGAGTACATCCGCGTCGCGCCCGAGAAGGCGCGCTACTGGCCGGCGGCGACCGGGCTGGCACTGCGCGACTGGCTGCACTCGCGCGGCTATCAGCCGGAGCTGATCGACTTGTCGCCGCGCGGCAAGGGCGGATAGTTCGGCTCAGGTGCCGCCGGCGCGCAGTGCTTCGACGAGCAGCATGCGTGCGACCTTGTCCTGCAGCGTGGCGGGCGCATCGAGCCTGACGCGCGCCAGGTGCGGCCGCGTGCTGGCCGGGATGTCGGCGGCGCGGAAGCGCGCGAGATCCAGCAGCAGTTTCCACTTGGGCGTCGCGTGCGCCTTGGCCTGCACGGTCTTCAGCGCCCGGGCCAGCACCAGCTCGTCGTCGGTGAAGTCGCAGCCCAGCGGAAACGCCGGGAACAGGCCGGCCGCACGGTATCCGGCGATGCGCCGTTCCAGTGCCTCCGGCGTGTTGTGGCGGTAAGCCTCGGGGATGACGTAGCCGGACTCGATCTTGCCGGCGCGCTGCGCCTGCGCGAGCAGTTCCTCCTGGAAGCGCGAATCGGCGATGTGGATCATCGCCTTGGCGACCTCGCTGTCGGTTTTCGAGCGCAGGTCGGCGATGCCGTACTCGGTGACGACGATGTCGCGCAGGTGGCGGGGAATGGTGATGTGGCCGTAGTGGAGCACGATGTTGCTCTGCGCCGGCTTGCCATCGGCTTCGCGCACCGCGCGGATCAGCAGGATCGAGCGGCCGGTGCTCAGGTGATGCGCCATCGCCACGAAGTTGTACTGGCCGCCGACGCCGGAAACGACGCGCAGGTCGGCCAAGCCATCGGAGCAGACCGCGCCGGAGAGCGTCGCGATCATGCCGGTGTTGATGAAGCGCGCGTCGCGGCGCTGCTGCTGGTAGAGGCGCGGGTTGTGGTCGAGCTGGTTGGTCTTGTACACGCTGGTCATACAGATCGACGCGCGCGTGGCTTCGTCGAGCGTGCGCAGGCCTTCGTAGAAATCCGCGGGTCCGAGGAAGAAGCCGCCGTGCAGGACGATGCCGTTGCGCAGACGCTCGCCGAGGCAGCGCGCCATCACGCGGCGCGACGCCGGATTGGCGACGTTGGCGATGGCGCGCGCGCCATCCGGCGCGGTGATGTGACCCTCGTCGTAGCGCACGTCGTCGCGGAAGAAGCCGTGATGCTGGAGGATCTCGAAGTCCTTCGTGCGAATGACGCGTACGCCGAGTTCGTCGAGCCCTTCCAGAACATCGGCGGTCAGCGCCTGCGGGTCGCAGCGCCCTTCGTTGATCAGCTGCTGCAGCGCCCAGAAGTCGTACACGCGGCGCTTGAGGATGCCGGCGCGCAGCAGATGCCAGAAGCCATCGACGAACATCTCGGTCGAGCCGTACAGGCCCTGCTCGAACGCTCCGGTGCCGCCGACCGACTCGATCAGCGCGCTGCTGCGCGCCAGCAGGCCGAGGTCGCCGAGCACGGCGCGGTAGTTCTCCGGCGCGCTGTGGCGCAGCTTCAGCGCGTGCACGATCGCGTCGCCGAGGCTGCCGATGCCGATCTGCAGCGTGCCGCCGTCGCGCACCAGGGCGCTGGCGTTGAACCCGATGTGATAGTCGGCCGTCGTCACCGGAATCTTCGGCGTCGGGAACAGCGGCGTCGTGTAGCGCGGATCATCGACGACGAGGTCGAACAGGTCCGGCATCACCTCGGCGTCGTTGCCCATGTACGGCAGGTTCTGGTTGACGACGGCGATCTTGACGTGCGGCCGGCCGCTCGCACGCAGCAGCTCGATCAGCTCGGGGCCGGTGTCCGGGTTGCTCGACAGACTGTAACGGGTGCCTGCGCCGCTGCCCCGCTTGGCGACGATCTGCGCGACGACGTTGCAGCCGCGGTTGAAGACGTCGCGCGCGGCGTGCGTGTAGTTGCTGCTGACGTAGTGCTGCTGCGCGTGGCGGTTGTGCAGCATTGCGCCCGGTTTGAAGTAGAACTCGCAGACCTCGACGTTGGCCGGCAGGCTGCCGTCGCGCAGCGCCTGCATGTACGCCAGCTCGGGCACACCGGCGAAGACGCGCGCGACGAAGGGTTCGAGGAAGGCCCGTTCGATCGGGCTGTCGCCCGACGGCTTCTCCAGCGACAGCGCGGTCAGGATCGTCAGATGGATCGAGTGGTCGTTGAGCGCGCGGCGGTAGATCGCGTTGACCAGCTCGACCGGCTTGCCCAGGCCGAGCGGCAGGCCGAGCACGATGTGCCGGCCGATGCGCCCGAGGATGCGATCGACGGCGGCTTCGACATCGTCCAGCACCAGCGGCAAGGTCTGCATGGAATCTCCTGCGTGCGCACGGATTATGCCCGCCGCACCCGCTCGCGCGGCGCGGTCAGCTGGCGGGTCAGCGCCAGCAGGTTGAGGATATGCGGGGCGCCGCTGTCCGCGCTGCGGTAGATCAGCGACAGCCGCGCCTTGGGCACCGGCCGCTGGATCGGCCGGTAGCTGACGCCCTCGGTGTGCACGCGCTGCATCGACGCCGGCACGATCGACACGCCCAGCCCGGCGGCGACCAGGTTGACGATGGACGTGACCTGCGAGGCCTCCTGCACCACGCGCGGCGCGAAGCCCGCAGCGCGGCAGGCGCCGATGATCTCCTCGTGCAGGCCGGCGCCGACCGCGCGCGAGAACAGCACGAAGGGCTCGATCGACAGCGCCAGCAGCGGGATGCGCACGCGCGCCGCCAGCGCATGACCGGACGGCAGCGCGACGACCATGTCCTCGGCGACCAGCGGCTCACTGCACAGGTCGGGCTCCTCTTCGAGCAGCGGCCGCACGAAGGCGGCATCGACGGTGTCGTTGCGCACCGCGGCGGCCAGCCCCGGCGTCGTGCGCTCCTCCAGCGACAACGCCACCGCCGGGTAGCGTCGCCGGAACTCGCGGATCACCTTGGGGATCAGCGGGTGGAACGGCGCCGAGTTGATCATGCCGATGCGGATGCGGCCCAGTTCGCCGCGCGCGACGCGTCGCGCACGGGCCGTCGCCTGATCGACGTCGCGCAGGATGCGGCGCGCGTCCTCGACGAAGGCGGTGCCGGCGCTGGTCAGCTCGACGCCGCGCGGCAGGCGCCGGAACAGCGGCGTGCCGAGTTCGCGCTCCAGCGCCATGATCTGCTGCGACAGCGGCGGCTGGCCGATGCCCAGGGTCTCGGCGGCGCGCGTGAAGTGGCGCGCGTCGGCGACGGCGACGCAGTAGCGCAGGTGACGCAGCTCCATCAGCGATATCTCGAACAGATGAGTCAACGGCTTTTCATATATTGGACGTATCGAAGCGCGGCGGTCTACAGTGACCGCCGCACCCCGAGGGACCTGCCGTGAGCGAACCGACACCGCCGATCACCGACATCGACCCGCAGGAAACGCGCGAATGGCTCGATGCGCTGCAGGCCGTGCTGCAGCACGCCGGGCCCGAACGTGCGCACCACCTGCTCGAAACCCTGACCGAGAAGGCGCGCCGCAGCGGCGCATTCATCCCGTTCTCGGCGAACACCGCCTACCTCAACACGATCCCGCCACAGCTCGAAGAACGCTCGCCCGGGGATCATGCGCTGGAGTGGAAGATCCGTTCGATCATTCGCTGGAACGCGCTGGCGATGGTGGTCAACGCCAACCGCGAGCACGCCGGTATCGGCGGACACATCGCCAGCTTCGCGTCGGCGGCGACGCTCTACGACGTCGGCTTCAATCACTTCTGGAAAGGACCCGACCATCCGCAGGGCGCGGACCTGGTGTACATCCAAGGTCACTGCACGCCCGGCATCTATGCGCGCGCCTTCCTCGAAGGGCGCCTGACCGAAGCCCAGCTCAACCGCTTCCGCATGGAGGCGTTGCAACCGGGCCTGTCGAGCTATCCGCACAGCTGGCTGATGCCGGACTTCTGGCAGTTCGCGACGGTGAGCATGGGCTTGGGGCCAATCACCGCGATCTACCAGGCGCGGCTGATGAAGTACCTGGAAAACCGCGGCCTGGCGCCGATGGACGGCCGCAAGGTCTGGTGCTTCTGCGGCGACGGCGAGATGGACGAACCCGAATCGCTCGGCGCGATCGACATCGCCGCACGCGAGAAGCTCGACAACCTGATCTTCGTCGTCAATTGCAACCTGCAGCGTCTCGACGGCCCGGTGCGCGGCAACGGCAAGATCATCCAGGAACTCGAAGGCGTGTTCCGCGGCGCCGGCTGGAACGTGCTGAAGGTGATCTGGGGCTCGCTGTGGGACCCGCTGATCGCGCAGGACACGTCGGGCAGGCTGCTGCAGGCCTTCAACGAAACCGTCGATGGCGAGTACCAGAGCTACAAGGCCAAGGGCGGCGCGTACACGCGCCAGCACTTCTTCGGCAAGTATCCGGAGCTGGAGCGCCTGGTCGCCGGCTGGAGCGACGAACAGATCGCGCAGCTCAACCGCGGCGGTCACGATCCGCACAAGATCTACGCCGCCTACGCGGCTGCGGTGAAGCACAGCGGCTCGCCGACGGTGATTCTCGCCAAGACCGTGAAGGGCTACGGCATGGGCGAGGCCGGCGAGGGCCAGAACATCACGCACCAGCAGAAGAAGGTCGGCGAGGACGCGCTCCGCGCCTTTCGCGACCGCTTCAAGATCCCGATCTCCGACGACCAGATCGCGCAGACGCCGTTCTACCGCCCCGCGGACGATTCACCGGAGATCCGTTACCTGAAGGAACGCCGCCAGCAGCTCGGCGGTTTCCTGCCGGCACGTCGCGTCCACAACGAGACACTGGAGATCCCGCCGCTCGCGGCCTTCGACAAGCTCATCGCCGGCACCGCCGAGCGCGAGATCAGCACGACGATGGCCTTCGTGCAGATGCTGCAGACGCTGTGCCGCGACAAGAGCATCGGCAAGCGCGTCGTGCCGATCGTGCCCGACGAGGCGCGCACCTTCGGCATGGAGGGCATGTTCCGCTCGCTGGGCATCTATTCAATCGTCGGCCAGAAGTACAACCCGGAGGACGCCGACCAGCTGGCGTTCTACAAGGAGGACATCAAGGGCCAGATCCTCGAGGAAGGCATCACCGAGGCCGGCGCGATGTCGTCTTGGATCGCCGCGGCGACCGCCTACGCCAACCACGGCGTCTCGCTGCTGCCGTTCTACATCTTCTACTCGATGTTCGGCTTCCAGCGCATCGCCGACCTGGCCTGGGCCGCCGGCGACATGCGCGCACGCGGCTTCCTGCTCGGCGCGACCGCCGGCCGCACGACACTCAACGGCGAGGGCCTGCAGCACGAGGATGGCCATTCGCACGTGATGAGCGCGGTAGTGCCCAACTGTCGCAGCTACGATCCGGCCTACGCCTATGAGCTGGCGGTGATCCTGCAGCACGGCATGCGCGAGATGTACGTCGAGCACCGCGACGTCTATTACTACGTCACGCTCTACAACGAGAACTACGCGCACCCGCCGATGCCGCCGGGCGCGGAATCCGGCATCGTCAAGGGCATGTACCTGCTGCGTGCCGAGGACAACGCGGCCAAGGCCCACGTGCAGCTGCTCGGCTCCGGCAGCATCCTGCGCGAGGTCGTCGCCGCATCCGACCTGCTCAAGGAGGAATGGGGCGTGACCAGCGACGTCTGGAGCGTGCCGAGCTTCACCGAGTTGGCGCGCGACGGCCGCGAGACCGAGCGCTGGAACCTGCTGCATCCGCAGGACAAGCCGCGCAAGTCCTATGTCGAGGAATGCCTGGGCGGCATGACCGGCCCGGCGATCGCCTCGACCGACTGGGTGCGCGCCTACCCGGAGCAGATCCGGCCCTACGTGCCGCTTCCCTACCACGTGCTCGGCACCGACGGCTTCGGCCGCTCCGACAACCGCCCGGCGCTGCGCGACTTCTTCGAGATCGACCGCCGCTGGATCGTGGTCAAGGCGCTCAAGGCGCTGGCCGAACAGAAGCTCGTGCCGGCCGAGCGTGTCGGCCAGGCGATCAAGATCTACGGCATCAAGCCGGATCGTGCTTCTCCATGGACGGTCTGAACATGAGCCAGACCCTCGAGGTGCAGGTTCCCGACATCGGCAACTACCACGACGTGCCAGTGATCGAGGTGCTGGTCAAGGACGGCGACCGCGTCGCCAGGGACCAGCCGCTGGTCGTGCTCGAATCCGACAAGGCGACGATGGAAGTGCCGGCGCCGGCCGACGGCATCGTGCGCGGCTTGCAGGTGAAGCTCGGGGACAAGTTGTCGCAAGGCAGCCCGATCTGCACGCTCGAACAGACGGGCATCGGGCATCGCGAATCGGGAATCGTAGAAGACAAGGCGGCGCCGCCTGCGGCCCCTGCTGTCACTGCTGCGCCACAGCCTGTTGCGCATGCAGCCGCGCCGGCGACCCCATCCAACGATTCCCGATCTGAAGTCCGCATCCCGGACATCGGCAACTACCACGACGTGCCGGTGATCGAGGTGCTGGTGAAGGACGGGGACCGCGTCGCCAGGGACCAGCCGCTGGTCGTGCTCGAATCGGACAAGGCGACGATGGAGGTGCCGGCGCCGGCCGACGGCGTCGTCAGCGGCCTCGCACTCAAGGTCGGCGACAAGGTCTCGCAGGGCGATCGGGTGTGTACGCTGACCGGCGCTGTGGAAACCGCACCGATGTCCGCTGCGGCTAAGCGCAGTGCCGCCGTCCCTGGCGCGACCTCGTCTCCCGTTCCGGCCCCGGCCCCGCCATCCCTGGCGGGGCGCACGGCGGGACAAACTGCCATTCAAGGCAGTTCGTCCGCTTCCGCCGTGCCCTATGCGGGCCCGGCGACACGCAAGTTCGCACGCGAACTGGGTGTCGATCTCGCCCAGGTCAAGGGCAGCGGCCCGCGCGGGCGTATCGTCGTCGAGGATGTGCAGGCTTTCGTCAAGCAGCGCATGTCGCAGTCCGCCACCGCAGCGGCCGCGGTCCAGGGCTCCGGCATTCCGCCGATTCCACCGGTGGACTTCGCACAGTTCGGCGAGATCGAGACCAGGCCGCTCGCGCGCATCCGCCGGATCTCCGCGCAGTTCCTGCACCGCAGCTGGGTCAACGTGCCACACGTCACCCAGTTCGACGAAGCCGACATCACCGAGCTGGAAGCCTTCCGCAAGCAGCAGAGCGAGGAGTCCGCCGCGGCCGGCGGCCCGAAGCTGACGCTGCTGCCGTTCCTGATGAAGGCGGTCGGCGTGGCGCTGAAGCAATACCCGGAGTTCAACGCCTCCCTCGCGCCGGACGGCGAAAACCTGATCCTGAAAAAGTACTGCCACATCGGCTTTGCCGCCGACACGCCCAACGGCCTGGTCGTGCCGGTCGTGCGCGATGTCTGGACCAAGGGCATCGCCGAACTGGCGGCCGATTGCGCGGCGCTGGCCAAGAAGGCGCGCGACGGCAAGCTCAAGCCCGACGAGATGAAGGGCGGCTGCTTCTCGATCTCCTCGCTCGGCGGCATCGGCGGCAGTCACTTCACGCCGATCGTCAACGCGCCCGAGGTCGCGATCCTGGGCGTGTCGAGGAGCCAGATGAAGCCGGTCTGGGACGGCCAGCAGTTCGTGCCGCGGCTGCTGTGCCCGCTGTCGCTGTCCTACGACCACCGCGTCATCGACGGCGCCTACGCGGCGCGCTTCATCGTGCATCTGGTCAAGCTGCTGTCGGACCTGCGTCGCGTGCTGCTCTAGAATCGCCGCATCCGGAGATCCGCATGACGACGACGAAGAAGACGGGCAAGCCCGCCGCGAAGGCCGAAAGCGCCGCAGCGCCGCAGAAGAAGGGACCGACGAAGGGCATCTTCAAGCAGCCCTTGCAGAAGCCGCAGCCCTGGTCCTTCGGCGGGCGCGGCGTGCGTCCGCAGGACGAGGGTGCCAAGGCGCAGCCGGACGCCGAGCGTCTCGCCGGCAAGTCGCGCAAGGTGCATTGAACGCCCGGATGGCCGCCCGGCCCGCGCGACGGCGCGGTGCCCGCATCTGACCGGTCACGCCGCGGATCCGACCGCTGATCGGCACGCGCGCCGTTCCCCCCGGCCCGGACGCCGCCGGTCTCCTCATCCCGCCCGCGGCCGCTGCGCGCGCCGACACTGTGTCCACTCCCCTGCCGGCACGGAGGTGTGTCATGACCCGGTTGGCTGAAACCCCGGCCTTGCGTCCGTCCGGACCTTCGCTCGACGAATTCGCCCGTCGACTGTGCGCCGAGCTGGGTGCCGGCTACCAGGTCCAGGCTCCCGCGGGCGCTTCGCATGAAACCGAGGCGCTGCACGTGTGGACGCCGGAGCGCGGCTGCCTGAGCCTGCGTCGCAGCGGCGGCGAGTTCGTCGTGCAGGCGATCGGCTGGCCGGTGGTCGCGCAGCTCGGTCTGCGCCGCCGCTTCGGCCGCGAGATCGGCGCGCGGGTCGCCATCGACCGCGACATCCGCAGCGCCGCGCGCGACCTGCGCCGCCGCGTGATCGAGCCTTACCGGCTGGCGCTCGCCGAGGCCCGCAGTGCCGAATCGAGCTGGCGCAGCCTGCTGCAGGACGTGACGGATTGCGCGCGGTTGGCCGGCCTCAGCACCGAGGAGCTGCACGCGGTGGGCAGGACGCTGCAAGCGCGGCGCCCGCTCGGCGCGCTGGACGAGTCGGGCCACTACGTCGCCAGCCAGTGCACGAACACGATCCATCTGCAGGACGAGGGCGCGCTGGGCAGCTTCGAGGCCCACTACCTGTCCCTGGCCGAACTCGCCGAGCTCAACCGCTTCATCGACACGCTGGTCGCGCGCCGCCGGCCGAGCCTGCGCCTGCGCGCCTGAGCCGCACACGGCGGACCGTCGCGGGCTGCTAGACTCGCGGCGCCATGAAAGCGTGCCACCTCTGCCTCATGCTGTTGCTGCTGCCCGCGGCGAGCTGGGCCCAGAAGCAGCAGTACGTCAACGACGAAATCACGGTCTCGCTGCGCGACGGCCCGCGCAACGATGCGACCTTCCTCGGACTGCTCAAGAGCGGCGATGCGGTCACGGTGCTGGAGAACCTGGGCGAACAGAGCTTCGCCAAGGTGCGCACCGCCGACGGCCGCGTCGGCTGGGTGACGGCGCGCTTCCTCACCGACCATCCGGCGGCGACGAGTCTGCTTGCCGATGCGCGCAGCGCCCTCGATCAGGCGCGCGCCCGTATCGAAGAGCTGGAACGCGAGCTGCAGGCCGCACGCAGCAGTGCGCCGCCCGCGCCGGCAGCAGCCGCGCCTGCGGTTGCCGTGCCGGCGCTGCCGGATGACGAGCTCAAGCGCCAGAACGCGGTGCTGCGCACGCAGATCGCCGATCTGCAGCGGCGTCTGCAGCTGGCGGAATCCACCGCAGCGGGTGACGACGACCGCCGCAATCTGATGCTCACCGGAGGCCTGCTGGCGCTCGCCGGTCTGCTGCTCGGCATGCTGCTGCAGGGGCTGGCGGGACGGCGCCGTCGTCACTGGAGCGACTTCTGAGCCGCGCACGCCGCGTCGCCGGCATTGCCGGGCTGGCGCTGCTGCTGGCAGCCGTCGGCGCGACGGTCTGGCTGTTCGCGCTGCGGCCGCAACGCGACGCCCGCCTGCTGCAGGTGCATGCGCTGAGCGCGTCGGCGTCCGCGCCGGCGGCGCTGACCTTGAGCTGGTTCGGTACCACGGCGGTGCTGCTGCGCGCCGGCGACGACGCACTGATGGTCGATCCGTTCTTCACGCGGCCGCCCGGCCTGTGGCCACTGCTGCGCAATGACCACATCGCGCCGGACGAGGCGCTGATCCGCAAGTGGCTGCGCAAGGAGAACGTGACCCGGCTGCACGCCGTGCTGGTATCGCATTCGCACTACGACCACGCGCTCGATGCCGGCGTCGTCGCGCGTCTCACCGGTGCGGTGCTGGCGGGCTCGGCGAGCACCGCGAACATCGGCCGCGGCGCCGGACTCGATGACCGCCGTATCGTGGTCGCCGCCGCCGATCAGGCCCTGCGCTTCGGCCCGTTCACGGTGCGCTTCATCGAGAGCCGTCACGCCGGCGCGACCGGCGGCGCGCCGACCGGCGAGATCGCGGCGCCGCTGACGCCGCCGGCGCACTATCTGGACTATCGGCAGGGCGGCACCTGGTCGATCCTGGTCGAGCATGCCGACGGCAGCGTGCTGCACCACGGCAGCGCGGGGTTCATGCCGGGAGCATTGCAGGGGCGCCACGCCGACGTGGTCGTGCTCGGCGCGGCGCTGGTCGATGACGCGGAGTCCTATCTGCAGCAGACGGTGGATGCGGTCGGCGCGCGGACCGTCGTGCTGACCCACTGGGACGATTTCACGCGCCCGCTCGACGCGCCGCTCAAACCGATGCCGGTCGTCGTCGATCTGGCGCCGCTGCTGGCGGCGCTGGACCGTCGTGCGGGACTCCGCGTGATCACGCCGGCGCTGGCCCGGCCGATCGCGGTGAGCGGCGCCCGCTGAATCCTCAGGCGGCGCTGGCGGCGTCGCCGCAGCTCAGGTGATTCTCCAGGTGCGAGAGCAGGCGCTGGCGCTGCCACGGCAGCCGGTGGCCGGCCATCAGCTCGGCGCGGGCGATCGCGCGCACCTCCTGGGCCAGGCTCTGCGCGAAGGGCGCGGGCTGTGCAACGCCGCAATGGTGCAGCTCGCTGGCGAGCATGTTGGTGAAGATCTGGGTCTGCCGTGTCAGGGCGGCTTCGCTGTGCGTGCGCCGGGCCGCGGCCATCATCGACGTGCGCTCGTCACGCCGGCCGTAGCAGGCCTCCCAGTAGGCCTCGATCGCCATCAGCAGGCGCCGCGGCCCCGGCTCCAGGCCGGTGATCGCCTGCACGATGCTGCGCAGCACGAGATGTACGTGCGCGCGGAATTCGCTGTGCAGGCGCAAGGTTTCTTCCATCGACATCCACCCCGGATTCGGTACCGCGATAGAAATAACGGGTACGGACGCGCGTGGATATCCCCTTCAGCGACCGCGGTGTGAGCGGAGTCTCATTCGGTTCACGATTTCGCCGGCGCCGCGGGCTGGTCCAGGATCTGCTCGACGGCATCGCGCGCGATCGGGTGATAGCCGGCGCGCGCCTCGCGGTAGATGCGCCGCGCCGTTTCGAGGCCCGCCGGCGTCTTCGCCAGCTCGCGGTAGATCGGCGTGATCAGCGACATGCGCCCGACCGACGTCAGGTGCCGCTGCATCGCCGGGTAGGCCGGGGCGTAGGCGTTCTGCGCGGTGACGCGCAGCCAGCGCGCGGCGAGCACCGCGTTGCGGCTCTCCGATAGCTTGAACGTCGTGTCGAGCTCGGCCAGCTGGCGCGGGCTCAGCGACGACGGCAGGTTGTCGAGGAAGTACTGCCACTGGCGCAGGCGCCAGTCCTGCGTCGCCAGCCGCCGCGCCGGCATGCCCGCGAGCCAGGCCGCGCGCGCCTCGTCCACGCGGGCGAAGGCATCCGACCGCGGCCACACGGTGTCGCCCGGCATCTCCGGCGAGCGCAGCCAGGCATCGACCTGTGCGCGGCTGACGACGCCGGGAAACCTGTGCAGCAGCTGCCGGTCCAGCTCGTCGAGGAACTGCGCCGTGGTGACACTCTGGAAGGCGTGCCGGTCGAACCAGCCGCGCAGGAAGGCGTCGAAGCGCGCGCGCCCGAAGCGGTCTTCCAGATACGCGAGGAACAGCGCGCCGCGCTCGTAGGGCACGTCGGTGACACCGTCGTCCGGATCACGGCCGGCGAGGTCCGGCATCAGGGTCTTGTCGCCGTCGCGTTCCAGGCGTGCGAGAGTCTCGCGCAGGTCGCTCGCGCCCAGCGCGCGTTCCTGCGCGCCACGGTCGGCGCCATAGACTTCCTCCATGATCCGGTAGGTCAGGTGGTTGGTGAAGCCTTCGTTGAGCCAGAAGTCGTTCCAGCTGGCGTTGGTGACGAGGTTGCCGGACCAGGAGTGCGCCAGCTCGTGCGCGACCAGCGACACCAGCGCCTTGTCGCCGGTGATGATCGTCGGCGTCGCGAAGGTCAGGCGCGGGTTCTCCATGCCGCCGTAGGGAAAGCTCGGCGGCAGCACCAGCAGGTCGTAGCGGCCCCAGCGGTACGGCCCGAAGATCGCCTCGCAGCGCTCGATCATCGCCTCGGTGTCCGCGAACTCGCGCGCGGCGCGTTCGACCATCGAGGGTTCGGCGAACACGCCGGTGCGCGGGCCGGTGGCGCGGAAGCGCAGGTCGCCGACCGCGAGCGCGATCAGATACGAAGGGATCGGCTGCGGCATCGTGAAGCGGTAGTCGCCGTTGCGCGGCGCCTCGAGATCGAACTCGGCGCTCATCACCGCGACCAGATCCTGCGGCGTGCGGATGCGCGCCGCATAGGTCGCGCGCACCTGCGGCGTGTCCTGCAGCGGGATCCAGCTGCGCGCGTGGATCGCCTGTGACTGCGTGAACAGGAACGGCCGCTTCTTGTCGGTGGTCTGCGCCGGCGCGAGCCATTGCAGCGCGCTGGCCTGCGGCCGCGTCGCGTAGTCGATGCGCACGCGCTCCGCGCCCGGCGGCAGCGCGATGCGCAGCGCCGAGCCGAGCACGGCGTCGGGCGCATCCAGCGTGAAGCTCGCCGGCGCGTAGCGGCCGTCGGCGCCGGCGGCCTGCACGGCGCGGATGTCGAGATCGCGCGTGTCGAGGATCAGGGTCGCGGCGCGCCGGTCGAGGCGCTGCAGCTGCAGTTCGGCACTGCCGGACAGCGTCTTGGACGCGAAATCGACACTCAGGTCCAGCGCGATGTGCCGCGTGCGGAACGCGTCGGTGTTGGCGTAGGAGTGCGGATCGGGTGCGCGCGCCGCGGCAGGCGCGGTGAGGATCGCCGTCGGGCGCCGCAGCGCGTCGGCCGGCGTGCAGGCGGCGGTGAACAGTGCAAGCAGGACCGGCAGCAGGGAACGGACCATGGCGGCTCGCGGGATCGGTGGGCCGCGCATGTTACGCGCTCCGCCCGCGGCAGGATAAGCTGCACCCCGTCCACCGGAGAGTCCCATGTTCCCCGTCCTGAGCCGCCCCGGTCTCGCGCTGATCTCGGCGCTCGCGCTCACCGCCTGCCATGGAGCCACGCCCGTGCCGACCCCGGAACCCACGCTCGCGCCCGTGGCGGGCTACGTCACCGACCTGCCGCGCTTCGAGGCCTACATCGCCACGCATCCGACGCCGGCAGAGTTCGCCCGCGTCTATCCCGACGTGCAGCTGGTGCTGCCCGGCCAGATGGCGACCAAGGAGCTGCGCTTCAACAACAGCCGTTACTTCGCCGAACTCGACGCGCAGGGCCGCATCGTCGGCGGCAAGTTCAAGTGAGGCCGGGCAGCGTGCGCCGCAGGACCGGCGGCGCCGCAGCTACTGCCGGCTCGCCTCGACCTGGATCTTGAGCGTGACGTCCTCGCCGATCGCCGGCGAGTAGGTGGTGATGCCCCAGTCGCTGCGCTTGATCGTCGCCACCGCGTCAGCGCCGCAGTGCGGCACCTTCTTGATCGGGTGCTCGCCGCAGCGGAAGTGCGTGACCTCCAGCGTCACCGGCTTGCTGACGCCGTGCATGTCGAGGTCGCCGGTCACGGCGACGAGGCGGTCGCCGTCGAACTTCAGTGACTTCGACTTGAAGGTGATCGCCGGATACATCTCGACGTCGAAGAAATCGGGGTTCTTCAGGTGCGCGTCGAGCTTGGGCACCGCGGTCTGCAGCGAGGCGGCGTCGATGCGCACGTCGATCGCGCCGGTCTTCTTCTTGAGGTCGAGCGTGATCGTGCCCTCGGTGCGGGTGAAGCCGCCGCGCGTCGTCGAGAAGCCGAAGTGGCTGACCTCGAAGCTCGGCAGCGTGTGCGCCGGATCGATCACGTAGGTGTCGGCCGCCGCGAGCGGGCCGCTCATGCTCAGCGCCAGGACTGCAAGAACACGTTTCATGCGACGACTCCCCGGATGGTGGATGGATTAAAGGATCAAGGCGGCGCCAGCAGCAGGCGCACGCGCACCGGCACGCGATCGGCGACGAGGTCGCCCTCGTTCCATTCGCCGCCGCCGATGCCGAAATCGGAACGCAGCACCGCGAACTCGCCCTCCAGCAGCGCGCCGCCGCCGTCGCGCGGCCGCAGGCTGAAGCCGAAGCTCAGCGGCCGCGTACGGCCGCGGATCGTCAGCGTGCCGCTGGCCTCGTAGCGTGTCGCGTCGAGCCGGCGCACGGACGTGCTGCGGAACTGCGCCTGCGGAAAGGCCGCGCGGTTCAGCCACGGCTTGTCGAGCGCCACCGCATCGGCCTCGTCGTCGCCGGTGCTCAGGCTGCCGATGTCCACCGTGACCTCGGCCGACGAGCGCGAGGGATCGTCGTCCACCCAGTCGATGCGCGCATCGAAGCGCGTGAAGCGGCCGCTGACATCGACGCCCATCTGCGTGACCCGGAAGGCGATCTCGCTGCCTTGCGGCAGCACGGCGCGCGGCGCCGCCGGCGCGGTCAGGGGCAGCGCGGACAGCAGGCACAGGCAGAGCAGCGGAACGGTCTTCACGCGGACCCGGTGCGTTGGCGCCGCGGCAGCATCCGCAGCAGGACGCCGTCGCGGTCGATGAATTGATGCTTCAGCGCGGCGGCGATATGCACACAGACCATCGCCAGCAGCATCTTGTTCAATCCCCAGTGCACCGCTTCCAGCGCCGCGCCCAGCGGCGGGTTTTTGGCGAGCGCGTCCGGGATCGGCAGCACGCCCAGGTACACCGTCTGGAAACCCTTGGCCGAGCTCATCAGCCAGCCGGACAGCGGCACCGCCAGCACCAGCAGGTACAGCAGCCGGTGGCCGATCGCGGCGGCCTGGCGTTCCCAGGCCGGCATCGTCGCCGGCAGTGCCGGCGGCGGCGCGACCAGGCGCCAGGCCAGGCGCAGCAGCGCGAGCGCGAACACGGTCACGCCGATCCACTTGTGATACGAGAACAGGCGCAGGCGCAGCGGCGAGACATTCAGGCCCACCATGTAGAAGCCGACCGCGAACACGCCCAGCACAAGCAGTGCGGTCAGCCAGTGCAGCAGCTGCGCGGGAGCGCCATAGCGCTCGACCTCGGGCTGGACGCGGTTGCGCATGTCGAACGGCATCGAGGGGCGAGTTGCGGAGCAAGACCGGGACCTTGGCAAGGTAAGCGCTCGGCGCGCCAAGCTCAACCCGCATGGCAACCCGCCGACTGGGCAGCGCAGGGCTGCCATCGGACAATGGCGCTCCGATCCGCGCGGAAACTCCTCATGAACCTGCCCTACCACATCCTCGACGTGTTCACCGATACGCCGTATGCGGGCAACCCGCTGGCCGTCGTGCTGCAGGCCGATGCCTTGTCGCCGGCACAGATGCTGGCCGTCGCGCGGGAGTTCAATCTGTCCGAAACCGTGTTCGTGCGCGCACCCCGTGCCGCCACTGCGGCGGCGCAGCTGCGCATCTACACCCCGGCGCGCGAGCTGCCGTTCGCGGGGCATCCGACCGTTGGCGCCGCCTGCCTGCTGTCCGAGCTGGGTCTCGCGCCGCAGGCCGGTGACGAAGAGGCGCGCTTCGTGCTGGAAGAAGGCATCGGGCCGGTGGCGGTCGGCGTGCGCCGGCGCGCGGGGCAGGCGCCCTATGCCGAGCTGACGACCGCGCAGCTGCCGGAATACGGCCCGACGCCGGACGAGGCTGCCGTGGCGGCGATCCTCGGCCTGCAGCGCGCCGATCTCGGCAGCGACGGCGAGCGCGTGCGCGCGGTCTCCTGCGGCGTGCCGTTCGTGCTCGTGCCGCTGCGCGCGCCCGAACTGCTGGCGTCGATCGCGCTCGATGGCGCCGCCTGGCACCGGCACCTGGCCGGTCAGTGGGCGCAGCAGCTCTACGTCTATGCGCGCGGCTACGAAGGCGAACTGCGTGCGCGCATGTTCGCGCCGGGACTGGGCGTGGCCGAGGATCCGGCCACCGGTTCCGCGGCCGCGGCGCTGGCGGGCGCGCTGGCCAGCGAGTCGCCGCAGGCCGAAGGTCGCCTGCAATGGCTGATCCGGCAGGGCCTGGAGATGGGTCGGCCGAGCGAGTTGCACGTTTGCGCGGAGCGTGCCGGCGGCGCGGTCGCCGCGATCCGTGTCGGCGGCCACGCCGTGCGCGTCGCGTCCGGTACCCTCTTCATCTGAATCCGTGATCGGCTTACACTCCGGCCAGCTCGCAAGCCGCGCCGCTGGCCTGCGCAGATCGTTGGGGGTTGGGCGGAAGTAGAAGGTCGCGCCGGGCCTCGCGCCCGGCAGCACCTCAACCGTCGGCGGTCCCGTCTTGAGCAGGGAGCTCGGTCGCGCTTCGCTCGCGCGGACTGGCCTCGACCTGGATCGGCGCCGTCAGCGCACCGGGCGGCAGGTTGCGGATGCGTTCGACCAGGCCCGGCGTCACCTCGTAGCCGCGCGCGACCAGCAGCACGCCATTGTTCTGCACCACATCCCGAGCGATGACCATGCCGGGACGCAGCGCGTGCGGCAGCACTTCCTGGATCAGGCCGACGCTGTCGTCACGGCCGTGCGTCTTGTCGAGGGCTTCCAGCACCGGCAGGCCGTAAACGGCTTTCTGCGCGAGCATCTTGTGCAGCGCCGCCGTTGCCGAGAAACCTTCGGTCAGCAGGCGGTCGAAGTCCACCGCGGCGCGCAGGATCTGCGCGGCGCGCAGGTGGTCCGCGCGCGCCGCATCGGTGGGCTCGCAGCCGGCCGGCACCGGCAGGTCCTGGGCCAGTGCGAGCAGCGCGCGCACGGTCTGCAGGCGCGGGATGTGCGCGATCAGCTGATCCGTCAGCGGCACGGTGCGCGCGACCATCGCCTGCTCGACCGCATCCAGCGTCGAGCCGTCGTACAGCTTGTCGGCGACCGCGTCGGGCAGCGCGATCGTGCCCAGGGGCCGCAGCAGCGCCGCGATCTCCAGTGCCCACGCGAGTTCCGGCACCATCGTCTTCGCCAGCCGGGCGACGCGGCGCTTGACGCGCTCGGCGGCGCCGAACGCCGACGGGTAGCGCATGGCCAGCACGTTGACCAGCGCCTGCACCGCGCCGGTCAGGGTCTGCTGCAGTAGCACGCGCTCGGCCTGCACCAGCTGCCGGTAGCGCAGCGCCGCCTCCACCGCGCCGAGCAGGGTCGCCGGCGGGCAGGGTTTCATCAGGAAACGGAAGATCTGGCCGTCGTTGACCGCGGCGATCGCCGCATCGAGGTCCGCCTGGCCGGTCAGCAGGATGCGCGGTGCGTCCGCGGAGATCGAGCGCGCGGCGTGCAGGAATTTCGCGCCGTCCATGCCTGGCATGCGCATGTCGGAGATGACCACGTCGATCTCGGGGCGCTGGCGCATCAGCGTGATGCCGGCGGCGCCGGAGGTCGCGGTCAGCACCGTGTAGCTGCGCTTGAGCAGCAGCGACAGGCTGCCGAGGATGTTCGGTTCGTCGTCCACGCACAGGACGGTCGGTCGGACGTCTTCGTTGTCGTTCATGGCGCAGCGGTCTCCAGGCTTTCCGGCCGCTCCAGCGGCAGGCGGATCGTGAAGGTCGTGCCCTGGCCGGGCGTCGAATCGACGATGAGCTGGCCACCGTGCTGGTCCACGATCACCGCGCGTGCGATCGCCAGCCCCTGGCCGCTGCCCTTGCCGATTTCCTTGGTCGTGAAGAAGGGTTCGAAGATGCGCTCGCGGATCTCGTCCGGGATGCCGGTGCCGTCGTCGGCGACGTCGATCTCGACGTGGCCGGCGGCGCGCCGCGTGCGCACGGTGATGCAGCCGCGGCGCTCGCTGCCGCGCACCGCGTCGGCGATCGCGTGCGCGGCGTTGACGATCAGGTTCAGCAGCGCCTGGTTCAGCTCGCCGGGGAAGCAGGGCACCGGCGGCAAGTCGCCGAACTCGGTGCGCACGTCGGCGACATAGCGGTACTCGTGGCGTGCGATGGTCAGCGTGTTCTCGATCGCGCGGTTGAGATCGACCGGCGTGCGCTGCCCGCTGCCGCGGTGCGAGAACTCCTTCATCGAGCGCACGATCTGCGCGATGCGCTCGAGGCCCTCGAGCGCGCGTGCGCCGGCCTGCGGCAGATCGACCGCCAGCTCGTCGGCGGCGATGCGGCGCCGCTCGGCATCCAGCGCCGCGCGCGCCGCGCTGGCGCCGACCGCGCCCGTCTCGACCTGTTCGAGCGCGAGCCGGTAACGGTCGAGCAGCGCCAGTGCCTGCGCCGTGCCGTCGGCGAGATAGTGGCAGCTGTCGGCGACGAACTGCACCGGCGTGTTGATCTCGTGCGCCAGCCCGGCGGCGAGCCGCCCCATCGCTTCGAGTTTCTGCGCCTGGCGCAGCTCCAGTTCCATCTTCGTGCGCTGCTCCATCTCCGCGCGCAGCTGCCGGTTGAGGGCCGACAGTTCGGCGGTGCGCTCCTGCACGCGCTTCTCCAGATCGCGATGGCTTTCCGCCAGCGCCAGTTCGCCGCGCTGCACCGCGGCCAGATACTGCTGAACGAGGCCGGAGATCCAGCTCCAGGCCGCGGCCAGCGCCGCCAGCAGCGCGAGCCCGACGACCGCGACGATCAGCACCAGCTGGCGCTGCTGGCGCAGCCGCGCCTGCGCCTGTTCGACGGCTTCCGTGCCCAAGCGCTGCAGCGCATCGACGTAATCCCGTTGGCGCGCGGCGTAGTCGGCGCCCTCGAGCAGCGCCAGCGCCTGCGCCGGCCGACCATCGCGGCGGGCCGCGAACGCCTGTTCCTCGACGGCCGCCAGCGCCGCGCCGGACAGCCAGACCGGCGACTGCGCGATCGGCTGCGGCGGTGCGATCGCCACGGTGCGCCGCAGCGCGGCTTCGAACTGCGCAGACACGGCGCGGTAGCGCTGTTCCCACTGGCCATCGCCGGTCACCGCGGCCAGCCGCGCCGACGCGCTCAGCTGCTCGCGCAGGTACAGCAGCTGCCCCGAGAGGAAACGCAGCTCCAGTTCGCGCTCGACCAGGCGGTGCAGATCGACATAGCTGCGCCCGGCCAGCACCGCGCCGGCCAGGAACAGGGCCAGCACCAGCAGCGCGCCGCTCGCGACCGCGCGGGTGGGCGGCCGGTTCAGCGTGGGCGGACGATCCTGCGGCGGGTGCATGCGCGCAGGATAGCGCGCCGTCTCCCGCCCAGGCCCGGCTGGCCGCGGCGCCGCGGCCGGCGCATGCTCCGGGCATGCCGCACCGTTCCGTTTCTGCAACCCCGATGCCCGAAGCCTACGCGCGCATCTGGGCGGTCGTGCGCCGGATTCCGCCCGGCCGGGTGGCGACCTATGGCCAGATCGCCAGCGCGGCTGGCTTTCCCAAGCGGCCGCGGCTCACCGGCCAGGCGCTGGCGCACGCGCCGGACCATCTCGACCTGCCCTGGCACCGCGTCGTCAACGCCCAGGGCCGCATCGCGCTGCCGGACGGCAGCGATGCGGGGCGGCAGCAGCGCCGGCGGCTGCAAGCCGAAGGGGTGCAATTCGAGGGGCCACGCATCGACCTCGCGCGATACCGCTGGCAGATGCGTTCGCCGGCGCCGGTCATCGACTGAATTGCGGCAACTGCGGATGGCGCCGGCCCGGCCTTGCGCTATGCTGTGTTCCCTCACGCTCGGAGATACGGCCATGCGTCGATCCGGGATCTTGGTTCTCGCCGCCGGCCTGCTGCTGAGCGGCTGCGGCGGTCATCACGGTTCCTCCGGTCCCCAGCCGACGCCGGGGCCCGGCCCCGGGACGACCAGGACGCCGACGGAAAAGCTGGCGCTGAAGACCTTCGCCGCCGATTGCAGCGACTTCCTCGCCTACGCCGGCGACGCGCTCACCGAGCAGTACCTGACGAGCTACTACTGCTTCGCCGACGGGCCGTGCCCCGTCTATGCCGCGGACAACGTGCCGCCGCCGTCGGCAACGCCCGCGCCCGGCGCCTCGCCCGGTGCCGGCGGCGAGGCGGCCGGTCCGGACCGCGTGTCCGGCACCAACACGCAGGAAGCCGGCGTCGATGAAGCGGACATCGTCAAGGCCGATGCCGCCGGCCGTTTGTACATCCTGTCCGGCCGCCAGCTGCACATCCTCGCGGCGTTTCCGCCGGCCGGCCTCGAACAGCGGCCGCTGGTGACGCTGGACCTCGCCGCGGGCGACGCCACCTTCTACGCCAGCGACATGCTCCTCGACGAGACCGCGCAGACCCTGGTGGCGCTGGGCTCGACCTATGCGGACGGCCGCGGTCAGGCGGTCGCGCTGATCATCGACCTCACCGATCCGGCCGCGCCGCAGCAGGTCGGTCGCGTGTCCGTCGATGGCTGGCCGCTGCAGACGCGGCGCATCGAGCGGCGCGTGCATCGCGTCTCGCGGTTCGACGTGCCGACGCCGGCTTGGTTCTACGACGGCAGCGACAGCCAGCTGACGACGCTGCGCAGCCAGTACCAGGACGCACGTGGACGCGGCGACGACGCGCAGGCCGCGCAGATCAAGTCGCAGATCAATGCCCGCATCCGCCAGCGCGTGAGCGCGGCCGGCGCCGCCGAGTTCCTGCCGCACCGGCGCGTGCAGCTTGCCGGCGCGGCGCCGCTCGACCAGGCGCTGGCCTGCGACGCGATCGCGCACCCCGACGTGACCGCGGCGCTGGGCCTAGCGGTGATCGACAGCTTCGACACCGACGGTGGCAACTCCGCCGCCAGCGCGATCGTCAACAACGCCTACCTGGTCTATGCCTCGACCGCCAACCTGTACCTGGTGCAGTCGAGCTTCGGCTGGTGGTTCGATCCGGCGCAGGCCGAGGAGACCGCGATCTACCGGCTGGCGCTGTCCGCCACCGGCGCGGCTGCCTATCGCGCCGTCGGCACGGTGGACGGCACGGTCAGCAACAGCTACCAGCTGTCGGAGTACGACGGACACCTGCGTGTCGCCAGCACGCAGACGCGCCTGGAGGCCGATCGCTTCGAGCCGGTCAACCACGTCACCGTGCTCGACGCGCAGAGCAACGACACCATGGCCCAGACCGGCGCGCTGCGCGATCTGGCGCCCGGCGAGCGCATCCAGAGTTCGCGCTTCATCGGCCCGCGCGGCTTCGTCGTGACGTTCCGGCAGATCGACCCGCTGTTCGCGCTGGATCTGTCCGATCCGGCCAATCCGGCGGTGGCCGACGAGCTCAAGCTGCCCGGCTTCTCCAGCTACATCCTGCCGCTGGGCGACGACTACCTCCTGACCATCGGCCGCGAAGGCACCGACGACGGCACGCTCACCGGCAATCTCGCGGTGCAGCTGTTCGACGTGGCCGATCTGACCGACATCAGCCAGATCGGCGCCACGCTGACACCCTCGGGATCGGCCGACGGCTACAGTTACAGCGCCGCCGAATACGACCCGCACGCGTTCAGCTATTTCCCCGACAGCGAGGACGCGCCGGTGCCGGGTACGCTGTCGGTGCCGCTGCAGCGCTGGAGCGAGTCCGGCAGCTTCACCGGCTTCCAGGTCGTGCGCGTCGATCCGGCCGCGGCCACGCCGCTGACCGAGCTGGCGCTGATCGATCACCAGTCGCTGATCGACGACAGCGACCCGGCCTACGACTGCCCGCCGCCGGGCAGCGGCATCCTCGCGCCCTGCTACATCTACGCCGCCGACCCGCGCCGCAGCGTGTTCATGGCCGATGCGAACGGCCGCTACCTGTTCACCGTGTCGTCGGTCGGCGTGATCGCCAGCGACGCGGCGCAGCCGGCGACGGAGCTGGGGCGGCGCCAGCTGCCTTACGATCCGCCGTGCTGCGTGTATGCTGCTGCGGAGCCGGGCGGCCCGTAGCGCGGTCGTGGCAGCGGGTTGCCGGAGGCACGGCATCCATCCGTCGGCCGGCCGCGCGCGCTGGCGCGGATGACGGCGCCGCGGTCGCGCCGGCATGGCACAAACACAAGTTCACAGGCACCCCCCGACATGGCGATGCATCCCTACCACCTCGCACTGCGCATCAAGGCACGGCTGCCGCAGACCCGGGCCTACTACGAGACCGACCCGCTGCATTTCCGCGAATCCGACACGCTGATCACGCTGGTCGGCGTCGGCGCGGGCCTGGTTCCCTACGTCATCGATCCGGACAACCTCGTTGCCGGCATCGGCAGCGTCATCGCCGGCGCTGCGGCCGGTTACCTGGGCACGCTGTACCGGCGCCTGCGCGTGCGCGACCGGCGCAAGTCCCTGCTCGCGCCTGCGCTCGCCGAGATCGCCGAACTGGAAAAGGAGCACCCGCAGGTGCTGCGCACGCTGTCGTCGCGCCTGGGCAGCCGCGTCAGCCATGACAAGCGTCTGGCTGGCGAACTGGCGCGCTACCACGAGCTGCTGCAGGCGCCGGAGCGCTACTGCGCCCTGCTCGACGCGCTGATCAGCCGCCTGGAACTGGTCGAGGACGAACCGGCGCTGGCGGCTTCGTAGCGCTTCGGACCGGCGCAACGCAAAAGGGGTCGGCACTGCCGACCCCTTTTGCGTCGCAGCGAGCAGCGCTCACCAGATCTTCACGCGCTGTTCCGGTGCGAGGTAGAGCTTGTCGGTTTCCTGCACGCCGAAGGCCGCGTACCACTCCGGGATGTTGCGCACGATGCCGTTGCAGCGGAACTCCGACGGCGAGTGCGGATCGGACTTCAGGCGCTGCAGCAGGTTCTCGTCCTTGTAGTTGCGGCGCCAGACCTGCGCCCAGCCCATGAACACGCGCTGGTCGCCGGTCAGGCCGTCGATCGTCGCCGGTTCCGGGTGCGACATCCGGTAGGCCTTGTAGGCGATCGACAGGCCGCCGAGATCGCCGATGTTCTCGCCGATCGTGAACGCGCCGTTGACGTGCTGGCCCGGCAGCGCCTCGTAGGCGTCGTACTGCGCGATCAGCGCCTTGGTGCGTTCCTCGAAGCGCTTGCGGTCGTCCTCGGTCCACCACGACTTGAGATTGCCGTCGCCGTCGTACTTGGAGCCCTGGTCGTCGAAGCCGTGACCGATCTCGTGGCCGATCACCGCGCCGATGCCGCCGTAGTTCACCGCGTCGTCGGCGTTCATGTCGAAGAACGGTGGCTGCAGGATCGCGGCCGGGAACACGATCTCGTTCATGCCCGGGTTGTAGTAGGCGTTGACCGTCTGCGGCGTCATGTGCCACTCGTCGCGGTCGATCGGCCCGCCGAGCTTGGCGGTTTCACGGTCGTGCTCGACCTGGTTGGAGCGCATCACGTTGCCGACCAGGTCGTCGGCGCGGACCTCCAGCTTCGAGTAGTCCTTCCACTTATTCGGATAGCCGATCTTGGGCGTGAACTTGGACAGCTTGACCAGCGCCTTGTCCTTGGTTTCGTCGCTCATCCAGTCCAGCTCCTTGATGCTGGCCTCGTAGGCCTTGACCAGGTTCTGCACCAGCACCTCCATGCGCGCCTTGGCTTCGGGCGGGAAATGCCGCGCGACGTAGATGCGGCCGAGCACCTCGCCGAGCGCGTTCTCGGTGGCATCGACGCCGCGTTTCCAGCGCGGCTTGAGTTCGGCGATGCCGTTGAGCGTGTTGCCGTAGAACGCGAAGTTCTCATCGACGAAGGGTTTCGACAGATACGGCGCGTAAGTGCTGATCAGGTTCCACTTGAGCCAGGCCCTGATCGTGTCCAGGTCGGTCTTCTGCAGGATCTGGTCGAAGGCGGTGAAGAAGCTTGGCTGGCTGATGACCAGACCGGCCGACTTGCCGATGCCGCTGCCGTCGATGAACGCCGGCCAGTCGAAGGTCGGCATCAGCTTGGGCAGATCCGCGAAGGCGAACTTGTTGTAGGTCTTGTCGGCGTCGCGCGAATCGACCTTGTCCCACTGCTTCTCGGCGAGCTTCATCTCCAGCGCCATGATCGCCTTGGCCCTGGCCTGCGGCTGCTCGATGCCGGCGAGCTGGAGCATGTTGCCGATGTGCGCTTCATACTTGCTGCGGATCTGCGCGAACTTCTCGTTCTTGTCCAGATAGAAATCGCGGTCCGGCAGGCCGGTGCCGCCCTGGAACAGGTACACCATGTACTGCGTCGAATCCTTGGCGTCGGTGTCGATGTAGCCGGGCACGACGTTGACGCCGATGCGCGACAGATGCGCCAGCAGCGCGGCGAGTTCCTTGCGGTCCTTGAGCGCGTCGATGCGTGCCAGCTCGGCTTCGAGCGGCTTGAGACCCAGTTCGTCGGCGCGCGCCTCGTCCATGAACGCGGCGTAGTAGTCGCCGACCTTCTGCTCGTCGGAGCCGGGCTTCTTGTCGGCCTTGGCCGCCGCTTCCTCGATGATCGCGCGCAGCTGCTTCTCGGCGTCGTCGGCGAGCTTGGTGAACGAGCCGTAGTTGGACTTGTCCGCCGGCACCGGATTGTTCTTCAGCCAGGTGCCGTTGACGTGGCGGTAGAAGTCGTCCTGGATGCGGACGGACGGGTCGAACTGGGCCGAGTCGATGCCGGAGGCCAGCGCCTTGGGCGCGGGAACGGCGGTCGGCGCAGGCGCGCTGGCCTGCTGTGTCTTGCCGCAGGCAATCAGCAGCACGGCGCTGATCGCGCCGAGAGCGAGATGTCGCATGGAACGGATTCCTCGTGGAGTGAAGGGTGACTGCACCGAAACCGCGTGCAGCTTAGCGATGCACAGACCGGCCCCGCGCCCGGAAATTCCACCAAGCGCCGGCACACGATGTGTCAATTCTACCGATACCGACGTCTCTATGTATTCTTTCGATCACACCGCGGCCTATACTGCGCCCCCACGTGGAGGACCGAGATGAGCTTCGAGCTGAAAGCTCCGTCCGCGCCGGACAAGCCGACGCTCTATGTCGAACTGGCCGAACAGGCCCAGGCGCTGCTGCAGGGCGAATGCGACCGCGTCGCCAACGCCGCCAATCTCGCGGCGCTGATCTGGCACGGCCTGCCCGACCTGAACTGGGCCGGTTTCTACTTCGTCCACGAGGGCGCTCAGGGCCGCGAGCTGGTGCTCGGCCCGTTCCAGGGCAAGCCGGCCTGCGTGCGTATCGGCTGGGGCCGCGGCGTCTGCGGCACCGCGGCGCTGGAACTGCGCACGCAGGTCGTCGAGGACGTGCATGCGTTTCCCGGACACATCGCCTGCGACGCGGCATCCAATGCCGAGATCGTCGTACCGCTGCTGCGCGGTGCCGAGCTGCTGGGCGTGCTCGACCTCGACAGTCCGCTGCGCGGCCGCTTCGACGAAGACGACCGCGCCGGCCTCGAACGCCTCGCCGCGATCTGGGTGGCGTCTTTGGATGCGCAGGCCTGAGCCTGCGCCGCGACATCGTTTCGCGCGCCGACAGAGACATAGCGGCGCGGGCATGGACCCAGCGCCGGCGCCGGTGTACATAAGCGCGCATGAAGAAGGACAAGAAGATCGGGTCGCGTGTCGCCGCGCTGGCACTGTTCGCCGCCAGCGCCGCCGCCCAGGCCGAATGGAAGTCGCTCGAAGCGCTGCAGGGTCGTTTCGACGCGCGCGTGACCGCAGTCGCGGTGGATCTGGACAGCGGCGCGACGCTGCAGGCGCTCGACGCCGATCGCAGGCTCACGCCGGCGTCGCTGAGCAAGGTCGTGCTCGCTGCCGCCGCGTTGGAGACCTGGGACGCGGACAAGACCTTCGCGACGCGCATCGTCGGTGCCGCGCCGGCGGCCGACGGCAAGCTCGCCGGCGACCTGGTGGTATACAGCGAGGGCGACGCGACCTTCGACCACCAGGATCTGTGGCTGCTCGCCGCGCAGCTCAAACAGGCCGGCGTGCACGTGGTCGAGGGCGGCGTCGTCGTCAACGCGGAACCTTTCGGCCGACTCGGCTGCGAGACCAAGGACCGCTGCAAGGCGCTGGCGCGCAGCCACACCGCCTACGACGCGCCGCTGGCGGCGATCGGGGTCGATTACGGCACGTGGTGCGTCGATGTGTCGCCGGCTGCGCCCGGCGCCACGGCGCGCGTGCGCAGTTGCGCCGGCGTCGAGGTGCCGATTCCGCTGGAGGGCGCGATCCGCACCAGCGCTGCGCGGCGCAGCACCTGGCTGTGGCTGGACCGCATCACGCGCCCCGCCGGCGAGGCGCTGCTGATGGGCGGCGACATCCATCCGGGCGCCGGCGAGACACGCCTGTACCGCTCGATGGCCGATCCGGCACTCGGCACCGGCCTGCTGCTGCGCCAGGTGCTCAACGAAATCGGCATCGCCGTCGGCGGTGCCGTCTCGGTGATCGACGGCCCGCTGCCACGCGATCGCCAACTGCTCGCGCAGACCCAGAGCCGGCCATTGCGCGAGCAGGTCGCCAGCCTGCTGCGCTACTCCAACAACTACATCTCCGACGTGCTGACGCTGGCGATGGCGGCCGAGCGCACGCCCGAACCGGTGACCAGCCTCGCCGCCGCCGCGCGGCCGCTGTCGGATCTGGTCCTGCGCGCGCGCCAGGAAGTGGGTTATCCGCCGCCGCGCGACGACGACCGGCCGTTGCTGCTCAGCGGCAGCGGCCTGACGCCGGAGAACCGGCTGTCGGCGCAGGATCTGGTCGCGGTACTGCGCCGCCAGTACGGCAATACGCAGACCTTTCCGGTGTTCTACGGCGGCCTGGTCGTGCCCGGCCAGGCGCCGCACGCGCGCCTGCGCATCGGCAACGCCGCGTGGCGCGAACGTGTCGCGCTCAAGACCGGCACGCTCACCGAGCCCTATTCGGTGTTCGGCACCGCCGGCTACCTGCGCAAGCGCAACGGCGGCTGGATCGCCTTCGCCGCGCTGGTCAACGGCGCTTCGCCGCGCAAGCCGGTGCCTTCCGCCGAATCGCTCGCCGCGATCCGTAAGGATGTCGAAACCCTGCTGGCGAAGTTCTGAAGCCGGCGCTCAGGCCGGCGCGTCGAGCGCGGATGCGGCGATCAGCGCGATCGACGCCCAGTAGGTGGACAGGATCAGCCCCTGCGCGCCGCGATACGGCCCGAGGAACTTGCGCGCGCCCAGCGACGAGTCGGAGATCACGAATAGGCAGGCGCCAATGAAGGCCAGCAAGCCGCCGGTGCCGCCGACGTTGACCCAGCGGACCGACGCGGTGATCGCCATGCCCATCAGCACCGTGCCATAGACCAGCACCGGCAGCTTCAGCGCGCCGGCCTTCGGCAACAGCACGAAGGAGAACACCAGGCCGTAGAGCACGAACACACCGGCCCACCACGGCACATGGACGATGTCGATGCCGTGCACGAAGGCCCACATGAACACGACGTGCGCGAGCAGGAAACTCGACAGCCCGCCCATGAACGCGAGGTTGCCGTCGAACATCAGGCAGATGTCCCCGGCCAGCGACAGCGCCAGACCGATCAGCAGCCAGCTGCGGTAGTCGGACTCCGGCGCGATCCATGCGATCCCGGCGATCAGGATCGTCGTCAGCGGCTTGAGCAGGTAGAAGACCTTCGGCTTGGCCTCGTCCCAGTCGGCGACGATCGCCAGCAGCGCAGTCGCGGCAGCCGCTGCCACCAAACCCGTGAGCATGTCGTTCCCCCTGAATCCGCCGAGTCGCGGCGCGCGTAGAGTAGAGGCCCGAGCGACGAAGCGAAAGCCGACGAGGACCGAGATGGAAAAGATCCGCAAGACCGACGCCGAATGGCGCGCCCTGCTCGGTGAGGAACAGTACCGTGTTACGCGCCAGGGCGGCACCGAATGCGCGTTCACCGGCGCGCTGTGGGACGACCACCGCGACGGCGTGTTCCACTGCGTGTGCTGCGACCTGCCGCTGTTCGACTCCAACACCAAGTTCGAATCCGGCACCGGCTGGCCGAGCTTCTTCGACCCCATCGCCAACGACCATGTCGCCGCGCGCGAAGACCTGAGCCACGGCATGCGCCGCGTCGAAGTCCTGTGCGCGCGCTGCGACGCGCACCTGGGCCACGTCTTCCCCGACGGCCCGCGGCCGACGGGCCAGCGCTACTGCATCAATTCCGCCGCGCTGGCGTTCAGGCCGCGCGCCTGAACATCGGCTCACCCTCTCCAGACGGGAGAGCGGGCGAGACTGGGAGTACCGCAACCGCCTACATCCGATCCACCGGACTGACCACCCCGCGTCCGCCCCGATTGAGCACGTGGGTGTAGATCATCGTCGTGCTCACGTCCTCATGGCCCAAAAGCTCCTGCACGGTGCGGATGTCGTAGCCGCTCTCCAGCAAATGTGTGGCAAAGGAATGTCGCAGCACCTGCGGTGAAACCGGCTTGACGATGCCCGCCTGCTGTGCCGCCTGACGCACCGCGCGTTGAATCCGCCCTTCATCCACATGGTGCCGCCGCCGCTCGCCCGTGCGCGGGTCCACCGAGAAACCCTGGGCAACGAATACATACTGCCATCCCCACTCGGTGGCAGCATTCGGATATTTCACCGACAGCGCATCGGGCAGCCACACCGCAGCCCGTCCCGCCAGTCTGTCCTGATCGAATACCGCGCGCCGCAAATCCAGGTGTGAGCGTAGCGGTTCGATGACCGACTGCGGCAGGAGCGTCACCCGATCCTTGGCGCCCTTACCATCCCGTACCACGATCTCCCGACGCGAAAACTCCACGTCCTTTACCCGCAAGCGCACGACCTCCATCAGGCGCATTCCGGTCCCGTACAGCAGGCGAACGATCAGCGCCATGTGCGGATCGACATGCGCGATCAGCGATTGTGCCTCGACCGGCGTCAGCACCGTCGGCAGGCGTCTCGGCTTCTTTGCGCGGACGACATCCTTGATCCATGGAACCTCCACTGCGAGTACCTCCCGGTAGAGGAACAGCAGCGCCGCCAGCGCCTGATTCTGCGTACTGGCCGCCACCTGACGATCCACGGCAAGATGGGTCAGAAACGCGGAAATTTCGACGCCCCCCATCCCCCGTGGATGCCGCTTGCCGTGAAAAAAGATGAAGCGTTTAATCCACTCCACATAGGACGACTCGGTCCGCAGGCTGTAGTGCTTCGCGCGCAGCCGGTCCCGGACCTGATCCAGCAACCTGGGAGGGGGCTGAATTGAACTGTTCATTGCTTGATAAACCGGCAACCGTGTCGACAAACCATTGTCGATCCGAGGGTTGCAGAACAACCCCGTTTTTATCCGACACTGTGATCGGCTTATCAGTCACGTTTCCGAATCTAATTCGGCGTTGGGCGTCACTTTCGGGTAGATGTAAGCTAAGTTTGACCATCGGCCTCAATAAGATCACTAAATGAAGCACCCTGTCCTCGCCGGTTTTTTTCTTGCGCCCTTGGCTCCAGCCGCCATTCATGCCCTCATATTTTCCAGTCCGTTCGGCGTCGTCATAGCGGGACTGGGGTTCGCCTACCCGTCCGCGGCTCTATTTGGAGTGCCCGCTTACTACGTTTGTAGGCGATTGCGATGGCTTGCGGTGTGGCAAGTGGTTCCAGTTGGCTTCGGATTGGGTGCGCTGGCGCTTACGGCGTACTGCGCTGCTGTAGGGGCGCACATCGGCTTGGACGAATCGTTTATGTCCAGCGCAGCTCTGTACGGAAGCTATGGAGCGATCGCCGGGCTTGTGTTCTGGGCCATAGCACTACGTAGATCGCATGGGGAACGTCGGAACGAATAATTACGCAGCACTACGTTGATGCGATGGCGCACCAACAAACCAAGGGAGAAGGTTATGCACGCTATGAGAAAGACAGTCGGTGGTATTGCACCAATGATTGCTCTGGCCTTCGTCGCGGGTGCGGCGCACGCAGCAGATTCCATCCAGGTGCCGCTGCAGGTAAATCAGGTTGCGCAGTTTCTGAGCAGGCCTGGCGTCATAAAGCTGCCGCAACCGCAGCTCGGCATTGAGAATCCAAGCTCAGTGCTTGTCAAAGGGCAAAAAGACGCAGACGGCAACTGCAATTGGTCCTTTACGATGGACTTCCCAGTTTCGCAATTCAGTACGACCAAAATGTACTCGACGGTTGACACTGCGTGGGACCCCACCAAATGCGAGATTATTGAGGAAAGGGGGTGGCGTACGGTGCCGCCTGTGACGGCGCTTGCAAGCCCGATACCACCAGAGAATATTGTTCAGTCGCAAGTCCCAGTGAACGGATCGTCTGGAGAAGCGGCCGCGCCTGCGGCAAATGCCGCTGCCGATCCACTCAGGCTTCCGGAGTCGTTCCCATGCTCGGGGTCGTCTCGTCCGACGACGCCTCACCCAGATCGAGTAATCGGTGCGTACGTTGAGTGGACCGATGGGAATCATCCCGTGATGCGGGCCTTGAATGCAGAGATTGTTGCGAACTGGGTTCGGGCAGAACTGCTGTTCAAGAACAACTTTTGCAACTCTCCGGGGTACCAGCTCGTGGGCACAGGAACATTCAACTTCTGCTCGGCGAGTGGGTGGATTCGAGATCCCGATGCCAACAACCCTATTGGATACACCGGATACGCATGCCAGTATGTTTGCAGCCCAACGTGTGTAGCGACTTCGGGCCAGGCATACCACGAAATCTACGGAACCTTCACGAACAGAACGTTTCCCGGTTGTTCGCCCGGCGTAAGCACTCACTACATTCCTGTGAAAGTCGTCGCCAATAATAACGGCACGATCAGCTTTCCGGTCAACAGTACGCGCACGGGAGTTTTGGCTGGATGCGGGGAGTATTTAGTACAGCATCGAGATTTCTACCAGCGGTAGCGCGCAGGTGCGCCCAACCAGCGGTTCAAGCCGACCGTGCTCGCCTCCGGCGAGCACGGCGGCTTAACCTGGGCGTTGGGGCTTACGACTGATCAGGGGGCTTTGAGATGAAGCTGCATCTTGAGTGGTCACGTCCGGTACCGTTGAAGGACGCAACAGCAGAAAACCTA